>WHTS01000081.1 GCA_009377585.1 Betaproteobacteria bacterium | reverse complement strand
TTCACTTCCATTTCCGATTTCACTGGTCATTCCTCTCGAAATGTGGTCGGTTGGGTAAGTCGCCGGCATTGCGTACGCGCGACACTGGACAAAAATGACAAAACCCGGCTTACGCACTATCCAGTATGCAGAAGATGTTATCTAAAGCAACCCCATTGTCGATGCGCGTCGAGATGGCGTCTGTGCGTCATCGAACACTACGGCAGTGCGCGCATCTGTGCTTGAAACGCGAGCACGCTTGCGGCGGCCTGCACAGGCGTGCCAGTCGGTCGCGAAGCATTTGCCTGGGCGCCGACGACCGTTGCGAACTCGGAAACCGCAAATGTCGGATTGGGTGTTCGTCGATTTCGGTCACCCGCGCAAAGAAACTGGGCGAAGCGGCGCAGAATAGCGACGTAGCAAGCTTAAGGAGATTACGATACGGGCCCGAGGTCATTGATGCGCCATTCAAACCTTTTCGCTCGCCTGTTGCTTGCGGGCGCGCTCTTTCCGACAACCGACGTATCCTCCGCATCGCTCAACCTGTTGGGGATGGAAGACATGTCCTGCGCCGCGTGGAAAAGAACTATCGACCCCGAGCTACGCGAACCCTACATCCAATGGGTGCGCGGTTTTCTCAGCGGTCATAACTATGCGAATCAATCGGCGCAAGTCAATGAGGTCTCGAAAGCCACGGTGGCGACGTTTGTCGACCGCTTTTGCGCGGAGCATGCTGATGCCACGGTCAGCGACGCAGCGATGCGAATGAGCGATCGATACTCCGGGCGCAATTCGCCGATAACACGATAGAGGCGTTTCGAAGCAAGCAAACCCGGCCACGGTGTCCGCTGAAAGTTTCGGTCTCTCGAAGATATTTGAACGCCACATCGCCGGGAACCCGTCACTTCAACGGAATTCGACCGGTTCGCGCGAGCGCGGGCCTTCAGGGAGATCGTCAGCCTCCCGTCGCAGCACCGCTCAGGACGCTCCCCCGAGAAATCCAAGCGCTTCAGGGAGCCATTTTCTCAGGTTATCGCGGAGCGGCGCCCGTGGTGCAAATCAGCTGGCCTTTTTCCAATCGGTGAGCAGACGGTCGAATTCCTTCTTCACCACTGCGTAGCACTCGCAGACGCTGCGCTCTACGCCTGGCCTGTCGAGCACAGTGATGCGTCCACGGCTGTAGCGGATGAGGCCGGCACGCTGCAGGTTTCCGGCTGCCTCCGTCACCCCTTCGCGGCGTACGCCCAGCATATTTGCGATCAGCTCCTGGGTCATCACCAGCTCGTTGGACGAAAGCCGATCGAGGCTCAAGAGCAACCACCGGCATAACTGTTGCTCGACCGAGTGGTGCCGGTTGCAGACGGCCGTTTGGCACATCTGAGTGATCAGCGCCTGGGTGTAGCGCAACAAAAGCTGCATCAGCTGTCCGCCCCGGTGGAATTCTCCCTTCAGGATAGCCGCCCTAACCCTGTAGCCCTCTCCCGTGCTCTGTACGACCGCACGGCTTGGGGTGGTATCGCCGCCCATGAACAGCGAAATACCGACGACCCCCTCGTTACCGACGATCGCTATTTCCGCTGAAGCACCGTTTTCCAACACGTATAGGAGCGAAACGATGGAGGTTGTCGGAAAGTACACGTGCTGAAGCTGGCTGCCGGACTCGTAGATCGAGCTGCCAAGCGGCATCGAAACCGGCTCGAGATGCGGTATCAGACGGCCGAAGACATCTGCCGGCAGAGCGGTGAGCAAGTGATTCTTGCCCGGATCGGGGGGACTTGGCATGACCGGCGCAGCATCCTTCTCAGGAAGAGGCCAGCTTATCCGAGGCTAGCCCTCCAAGGTGGCCGCATCACTCACTGCTTTATCGCCCTGGTGAGCAGCCGATCCACTTCCATCGTTAGCAAAGCATAGCATTCGCACGCGCGGGCCTCCACTTCGGCCCGGTCGCGCAGTTCAATCCAATGGCCGCTGTGCCGAATCAGGCCGTCGCCGCCCAGCTGGCGCACGAGCGCCCCTATGGATTCGCGGCGCGCTCCCAGCACGTCGGCAAGCAACTCTTGCGTGATGCCGATCCGCTTTGACGAATGGCGGTCCAGCGTCGACAGCAGCCAACGACAGAACCGCTGCTCGAGCGAGTGATGTCTGTTGCACGCGGCCGTATTCACCATTTGCGCAATCAGTGCCCTCGTATGAATCAACAGCAAGTCGAGCACGGGGCCTGCCCGATCGATCTCGCCTCTCATGAACTGAGACTTTATGCGGTAGCCCTCGCCCGCGCACTGCACGACCGCTCGATTAGGCGTCACAGCGTCGCCGATGAAGAGCGCCAATCCCACCAGGGCTTCGCTTCCCACCATTGCGATGCCCGCACACGCGGCATCGTCCATAACCTGCAGCATGGAGACGATGGACGTGGTAGGAAAGTAGACATGACTCAAGTCGGTGTCGTACTCGTGCAGGACCTTCCCGAGCGGCATCTCAATGCGTTCGAGATCCGGAAGAAGGCGTGCGTAACAGTTTTCAGGTACAGCAGCCAACACCTGGTTCTGCTTGGGAAAGCATGCGACGGACATGGATATCCTTCAGCGTTGCATTCGGCGGTTTGCGCCTACAACCGCTGCTGTCGAGTTTCGAAAAGGGTGCCCCGCCGACCGGCTTCCGGGCGCGGACTCTTTCGAACCGCTGTAAACAAACTGCGTACGCGATGCCGACAAGCCGCATACGTGAACCATTGAATCTCGCCATCGGGTCCGGCAGCGGTACGTCTCAAGCCGAAGCGCCTTCGGTACCTTCTATAGCACGCATGCTGCAGCGGATCCGCTATTCCCGGTTGCTCTCGAAAGGTCACGACCTGTCGAAGCATCACGAACAATTCTGCCGCCGACAGCACGCTCTCGACTGATCCCTGCGCTTGGCACCCGCGCTTTGCGTATCCATCAGCTGCTCTCGATCATATGTGCAGTGATCAGACAAGCGCTTGCAGTGGCGGCTGTCATGAGTAGCGACTTCTCCGAGCACATGGAATAGAAACAGTCTAAGTCTTCCGCTGCAAATGATCCGTGCGTTTCCGAACACAGATCCCAACAAATCCAGTGTGGTACCGCGGAACTCATCATGGCAGCACCCAATCCGCGCGCCCAAAACATAGTGACTTTTCGTCAGGGTCGGTACGTTAGCTGCGCGAGCTGGATTAAGGCGCCTTGGATTGCGACGCGCTAGCGCGAACGTCAGCACGAGACTGGACAGCATCATGGGGCAGACTGACGGCTCAGGGGCCAGTGTTGCATAAGGGTATCCTCTTGAGCCGACAAACGTTGCATTATCAGACTTCCCTACACCATTCAAAATGGGTAATCGATTGCGTCGATCGGAAGTCGAGGGATCGCCTTGAAGTGGTGTGCGTGCAAGGCAGTTGTTGCTATGCTCGCCAGCGCACAGACCCCGGCAACAGCGAAGCGGACACTTGCTCGAAACAGCCTTCCTCGAGAAGCAGCTCACCGAACGGCAAAGGCGTGGGGAGGAAGGTTCATGCCGTTCGGGTCCACATACCAAGGAACCAGCATGACCAAGCTCACCAGCAGTGCGATAGCCATGTCGATCGGTCTCGCTTTCAGCATCGGTGCGATCGCGCAAACGATGTCTCCGGAACAATATCGCTCCGGCAAGGATCGGATCGCCGCCGACCACAAAGCTGCATCGACGGCTTGCGATTCTCTCGCCGGCAATACCAAAGACATATGCAAGGCTGAGGCCGGCGGCAATGACAAGGTCGCCCGGGCGCAGCTCGACGCGAAATATCAACCGTCGCCGGACGCGAGTTACAAGGTGCGCCTCGCCAGAGCAGAAGCCGATCTCTCAGTGGCGACGGACAGGTGCGACGACAAGGCCGGCAACGTCAAGGATGTCTGTGTCAAGGAAGCCAAGGCAGCCGAGGCAAGCGCCAAGGCGGAAGCAAAGGCGCAGCTGACGACCGCGAACGCGAACGAGCAAGCCGCCCGCACCTCGGCAGCAGCAAACGACAAGGCCGGCGAAAAGGGTGCCACCGCCCGCAAGGACGCGGCATCGGCCAAGCGTGACGCCGAGTACACCGTGGCGAAGGAAAAGTGCGATGCGTTTGCCGGCGACGCCAAGAGCAACTGCATGAACGAAGCGAAGGCGCGCTTCGACCGGTCATGATTTCCGCTACAGGATGCGGGAGCTCGTTTTCGAACAGGTAGATTAAGCGGGAGGCAGCGCAATGAGAATGATGCAGCAGTACTGGATAAGTGGAATTGCGGCAGTGATCCTGATTGCCACCGGCGGTTGTGCCGGAATGACGGCACAGGAGAAGGGCACCGCCACGGGTGCCGTGGTTGGGGGAGTCGCGGGCAACGTCATGGGTGGCGGCGTGCTGGGAACGGCCGCTGGAGCGGCGGTTGGTGGTGTCATCGGCCATGAAGTGACCAAGCCGAAGTAAGAGGCACAAGCGACGCCGGTAGCAACACGTCGTGCCCCGCAGGGGGGCGGCGTGTTCACGCGTCCGGGCCTATGACGATTCTTGACCCCGGGAAGACTGCATCCGGCACCTGGCCGCGCTGTGAATGTCCGGATTCGCTTCGGCCCGCTATCTGCATAGATCGCGTCATTTCAGCGACCCTTGCTCGCATCGGGGAAACTCGTGTTTGACGCCCCGCGCGCAGCCGCACCCTCCGAAGCACCCTTGTCAGGCGGTCAACCGCTAGCGCCGCCCGAACGCCATACCCGTTACCGCGCGATGAATGTTGGGGTGAGCGTCATTGCGATCGTCGCCGCTGTTGCTGCGCTGTATCTTGCACGCGCATTCGTCATCCCGTTGCTTCTCGGCATCTTCGCCAGCTATACGTTGAGCCCCTTGGTCGACTGGTTGAAGGCGTGGCGCGTGCCGCGTCCGTTGGCGGCGGCCCTGGTACTGAGTGTGCTCGCAGGCGGCGTGTCATGGCTCGGCGTCTCCTTGAGCGACGGCGCGGCAGAGATGACCGAGAATCTTCCACGTGCCGCGCAGAAATTGCGGCAGAAATTGAACGCCGCAGGCAGCGGTGGACCGACTGCATTGCAGAACATGCAGGAAGCGGCCGGTGAGCTGGAGGGCGCGGCGAGCAAAGCGGGCGTGAAGCGCGGAACGAGTGTCGCGTCCGATCGTGCGCCCGAGGTCTCGTCCTGGTTGAGGGAATACGCGCTCGCGCAGACGGGTTTGCTGTTCGCGGTGATAAGCCAGGCGCCCGTCGTGTTGCTGCTCACCTATTTCCTGCTCGCCTCGGGCGAACACTTTCGCCGCAAGCTCGTTCAGGCCGTGGGCCGGTCGCTT
This sequence comes from Betaproteobacteria bacterium, assembly GCA_009377585.1. Lineage (NCBI taxonomy): Bacteria > Pseudomonadati > Pseudomonadota > Betaproteobacteria > Betaproteobacteria bacterium. Next base: position 23,273 of record WHTS01000081.1, on the reverse strand, counting down.
TCGCGCAAGAAGGACACGGTGCGCATCCTCGATGAGATCGACGCACAGGTCAAACGCTACCTACTTTCGATGCTGTTGTCGAATGTTCTGGTCGGCGTGGGAACCTGGCTCGCGTTCATGGCCCTTGGAATGGACGAGGCGGGCGTGTGGGGGGTCGCGGCAGGTGTACTGCACTTCATCCCGTATCTCGGGCCGGCATCGATTGCCATCGCAAGCGGCGTAGTGGGCTTGCTGCAGTTCGACTCGTTGGTCTACGCGCTCACCATCGCGGGCGTATCGCTGCTGATCGCAGGCACGGTCGGAGTCGCGCTGACGACTTGGTTGCAGAGCCGCTTCGCGCGCCTGAACGCCGCGGTGCTGTTCATCGCGTTGCTGTTCTTCGGCTGGCTGTGGGGCGCGTGGGGCCTGTTGCTGGGCGCACCGCTGATCGCGATCGTCAAGGCGATCTGCGATCGAGTTGAATCGCTCAAACCGGCGGGCGAGTTGCTCGGTCGATGATGACTGTCATAGCGCGTGGCGATCGATCGATAGCACTCCAAGACGTTACAGATCGGTGTGTCTCCGTTCAAATAGGGTCCTAGCCGAGAAGCTGCCGGGTTCACGAGCCAGGCCTCGACGTCCTTGGAGCGGGGTACACAAATTGCCTCGCATAGGAGCGTATTCATTGTGCGCTGTCGAACAGACTAGAGGACCCGCCATGGGTACTATATTGAATACTCGACGGCACCCCTGGAAAGAAACCAATGAAGATGAAATCACGTTCACTGATTGCACTAGGGCTGATTGGCTCCGGCGTCGTCGCTGCCTTGGAGACCTTACGTAAGGCACGGCACAAGAAGGATAAGAGACAGGAAGAAGCCGCCATCAGAGCTTGGGAGGGCGAAGGCGGTAGTAGTTCGAGTTCGGTGCGCGCCAAAGACAACGTCACCTATCGATAGTCCGAAAAACTTCACTGAAATTGCTTCTGCAGTACTGCCGTTCGAACCGATGATCTTGCGGTGGCCGCAATCGAACAACGATCGAGGCCTCATGCGGATGGCTTCAACGTTCGCGAAGCGTAACGCATTGACATATTGAGGGTCGGTATGTGCGCTCCCGAACATCCTCCGGCTACGGGATGGAGTATTGTCTGGCAATGTTGCACGAATTCCTTTCCGACAATCGCGATGAGCTGATCGACCGATGCAGGTCGAAAGTCGTACAAAGGCCGGGTCCTCTTGGGCGTCCTGAGCTGGAGCATGGGATACCACTGTTCCTCGACCAGCTTGCCAAAACGCTCCGAGTCGAGCGGACGCCGGAACCCTTGCAGAGTCGGAAAGTTTCTGGTCCAGCCGGCGGCGGGAATCGGGTGTTATCGGAGATCGGTGAGACAGCAACCCTTCACGGCCGGGAACTATTGCAGCATGGCTTTACCGTCGACCAGGTGGTTCACGACTACGGGGATCTCTGCCAGGCGATCACGGACCTCGCATTCGAACGCAGTGCCCACATCGAGATAGACGAGTTCCGAACGCTCAATCGGTGCCTGGACAATGCGATTGCGGATGCCGTCACCGAGTTCTCGTATCAGCGAGAAACGTCAGTCACCGACCAAGCGGTTCATGCGTTGAATGAACGGCTCGGATCGCTCGCGCACGAGCTACGCAACCACATCAATACGGCGACGCTCGCACTAAGCTCTATCAAGGCGGGCAACGTGGGCTTGAGCGGGGCGACGGGGGCCGTACTGGACCGCAGCTTGATTGCACTGCGCAGTCTCATCGATCGCTCACTCGCCGAAGTGCGTGTAACTGCGGGGATGCCGGCACACCATGAGCTGTTTTCTCTTGCGGGCTTTATCGCGGAGGTCAAAATCTCCGCAGCACTTGGGGCTCAGGCCCGGGAGTGCGGATTTACCGTCTCTGCAGTCGACCCGGGACTCGCGGTCGATGCCGACCGGGACCTGCTTTTCTCGGCGGTGGGCAACTTGCTGCAGAACGCATTCAAGTTCACGCACCCGCATACCGAAGTCTCATTGAATGCCTACGCGGCAGCCGATCGCATTCTGATCGATGTGCGCGACAACTGTGGCGGTCTTCCGCCGGGCCTCGCAGAGCGAATGTTCCTGCCGTTTGTCCAGGGAGACGCCGATAAGTCCGGCCTCGGCCTTGGCCTATCGATCTCCCGGCGCAGCGTCGCCGCGAATGGTGGCGTCCTCCGCGTCCGCGATGTGCCGAGGGCCGGATGCATCTTTACGATTGATCTGCCTCGGCATCGATTGTCGACGCCGCCGGATCATCGCGTGACGTAAGCACCTCGACCCCCAGTGCCGTAATCATCTCGTCCTCGACGATCTCTGTCGAAACCTGCTAGCCGTCCATGCCAGGCATCTCAACATCGGGGAATGAGTATTGCTTATTCCGCACTATGCTTGGCAACGAACAGAGAGATCACCGCGAGAGAGGGAGAATCACTATCGTGAGGAGGACCTGCAGTCCCATCAGGGTCCTTTTAACGCACAGGAGATACATCATGTTCCGACGCATATTGGGAATGGTGACGCTGCTAGGCATGCTGGGCACGATCGCAGGCTGCAACACGATCGAAGGCATGGGAAAGGACATTGAACGAGGTGGTGAGGCGACGCAGGATACCGCGAAAGACGTGAAGAACAGGATGTAATTGATGAATCTTGACTGGTTATTCTTTTCCGGATTGCTTGATCTCCCCTGGTGGGGCTACGTCACCGCGGCCTTGGGACTAACCCATCTCACCATCGTCGCGGTCACGGTGTTCCTCCACCGACATCAGGCGCATCATGCGCTCGATCTGCATCCGGTCGTGAGCCATTTCTTCCGACTTTGGCTATGGCTGACGACTGGTATGGTGACGAAGGAGTGGGCCGCGATCCACCGCAAGCATCATGCGAAAGTCGAGTCTGCGGAGGATCCCCATAGCCCGCAGGTGCTGGGCATCAACCGCGTGCTGTGGGGTGGGGTGCTGCTCTACGTCCGGGAGAGCCGCAAGCGGGAAACCATCGAACGCTACGGCCATGGCACCCCCGACGACTGGCTTGAGCGCACTATCTATTCCCGCTACGTGAAACTGGGCTTGACGCTGATGGGGTTGGTCGACCTGGTCCTGTTCGGCATCGTGCCTGGGGTGCTGATCTTCTTGACACAGATTGTGTGGATCCCGTTTTGGGCGGCCGGTGTGATCAACGGCATCGGCCACTATTGGGGCTATCGCAACTGGGGCACGGAGGACGCCAGCGCCAATATCGTGCCATGGGGCATCTTGATCGGCGGCGAGGAGCTGCACAACAACCATCATGCGTTCACGACTTCCGCCAAACTATCGAACAGGTGGTATGAGTTCGATATCGGCTGGATGTACATCCGAATGCTCGAATCCTTAGGTCTCGCGAAAGTCAATCGCGTCGCTCCCGTGCCGCGAGTGGTCGCGCCCCGACCGACCCCCGATCTAGAGATGCTGCGTGCGGTGATCACGAACCGATATGATGTCATGGCGCGATTCGCCAAATCGTTGAAGCGTACTTTTGCCGAGGAGCACGACGTACTGCGGTGCACGGCGCCCCGAGACGCTCGCGCGCTGCGGGATGTCGAACGTTTGCTCGAGGGCGGGGACGTAACGGACCAGGCCGATCAAGGGAAGCTCGCCGCGGTATTGGAAAGGTCGCGCGCGCTGCAGACCGTTTACTCCATGCGCCGCGAGCTCGTGGCATTGTGGGGGCGCTCTACGGCACCCAAGGAGCAACTGGTACATCGGCTGCAAGATTGGTGCCGGCGTGCCGAGGCGAGCGGCATTCCTCCGTTGGTCGAATTCTCCCAGCGCTTGCGTAGCTATGCCTAGAGCGCAGGATGCCAAGGACTTCGCGCAATTCGCGAAGACGCCGCTCACGATTCCCACCGTTTTTCGAGAACAGGAAATACATTCATGAAAATCCGTCCCCTGCACGACCGTCTGATCATCAAGCGGCTGGACGAAGAGCGTAAGACTGCCTCAGGCATTGTCATTCCGGACACCGCTGCTGAGAAACCCGAGCAAGGGGAAGTGACAGCCCTCGGCAAGGGCAAGATCCTGGAAAACGGCAAAGTTCTCGCTATCGACCTCAAAGTCGGCGACCGGGTGCTGTTCGGGAAATATTCCGGGCAAACCGTAAAAGTTGAAGGCGAAGAGCTGCTCGTGATGCGCGAAGAAGACATCATGGGCGTTATCGAATAATCCGACGAACAAACCAGGAAAATTCAGATGGCTTCAAAAGACGTTAAGTTTCACGACTCGGCCCGCACCAAGCTCGTCGCGGGCGTCAATATTCTCGCCGATGCAGTGAAGTTGACCCTCGGTCCCAAAGGCCGCAACGTCGCTCTCGACCGTTCTTATGGCGCGCCGACGATCACCAAAGACGGCGTGTCGGTGGCGAAAGAGATTGAGCTCCAGGACAAATTCGAAAACATGGGCGCGCAGATGGTGAAGGAAGTCGCGAGCAAGACTTCTGATATCGCTGGGGATGGCACCACCACAGCGACCGTACTCGCGCAATCGATCGTGAAGGAAGGCATGAAGTTCGTTGCCGCCGGCATGAACCCGATGGATCTCAAACGCGGCATCGACAAGGCCGTGCAAGCGGTCGTGGCGGAGTTGAAAAAGCTCTCGAAGCCGACCACGACCAGCAAGGAGATCGCACAGGTCGCCTCGATATCGGCCAATTCCGACACAACCATCGGCGAGAAAATTGCTCAAGCCATGGAAAAAGTCGGGAAGGAAGGTGTGATCACCGTCGAGGACGGCAAGTCGCTGGAAATGGAGCTCGAAATCGTCGAAGGCATGCAGTTCGACCGCGGCTACCTGTCGCCGTACTTTATCAACAGCGCGGAAAGGCAGATGTGCGTGCTGGAAAGCCCCTACATCCTGCTGTCGGAGAAGAAGATCTCCGGCATTCGCGAGCTGCTGCCCGTACTCGAGCAGGTAGCGAAAGCCGGCAAGCCGCTGCTGCTCATCGCCGAAGATGTCGACAGCGAAGCGCTGGCGACGCTGGTGGTGAACAATCTTCGTGGCATTCTCAAAACGTGCGCCGTCAAAGCGCCTGGCTTCGGGGATCGTCGCAAAGCAACGCTCGAAGACATTGCGATCCTCACTGGCGGGACCGTCATTGCCGAGGAAGTTGGCTTGTCGCTCGAGAAGGTTACGCTGAAGGAGCTGGGCCAGGCAAAGCGCATTGAGATCGACAAGGAGAACACCACGATCATTGACGGCGCTGGCGATACCAAAGCCATTGAAGGGCGCGTCAAGAGCGTACGCAGGCAGATCGAAGACACGACCAGCGATTATGACAAAGAAAAGCTGCAGGAGCGGGTCGCCAAGCTCGCTGGCGGCGTAGCGCTGATTAAGGTTGGCGCCGCGACAGAAGTCGAAATGAAAGAGAAGAAGGCACGCGTTGAAGATGCGTTGCACTCAACCCGCGCTGCGGTGGAAGAAGGTATCGTCGCGGGCGGCGGCGTGGCACTGCTGCGGGCGCGTTCGGCCCTGGGCACTATCAAGGGCAACAATCACGATCAGGAATCAGGCATCAAGATTGTGTTGCGCGCACTGGAAGAACCCCTGCGTTGCATCGTCGCCAATGGGGGTGACGAGCCATCGGTGGTGCTCAACAAAGTCATCGAGGGTAAAGGTAACTATGGTTACAACGCACAGACCGGCCGGTACGGTGATCTGATGGAGATGGGCGTTGTGGACCCGACCAAAGTCACGCGAGTTGCCTTGCAGAACGCTGCGTCAGTGGCCGGCCTGATACTCACGACCGACGCGATGGTTGCAGAATCGCCGCAGGAAGAGTCCACCGGCGGCGGCATGGGTGGCGGCGGGATGGGGGGCATGGGGGGTATGGGTGGGATGGGCATGTAGCAAGCGCGCGCCGTTCCACGTAGACCCGGACGCGATCCGGGGTACCGTTTCGCGAGAAAGCCCCGTTTACGCGGGGCTTTTTTCCGATTCTGGTGCGCACCGATCGGGTAATCGAGGAGGAAGACGGGTGTACGCTTGCAGAAGATCGACGACCTGCAGTAATTGACCAAGGCTATGACCATGGTCATAATACTGGTCAATTACCACGCGGGAGAGTTCCCATGACCACGATTCAGGCCTCCGAGTTCAAGGCGAAATGCCTCGCACTGATGGATCAAGTCGCGCGCACGGGCGAGACCATTCTGGTCACCAAGAACGGCAAGCCGGTGGCTGAACTCCGTCCTCATCGTCCGCCACGCATCAAATCGCCCCTCGGATTGCACAAGGGTCAATCCGTGATTCTGGGCGACGTCATCGAATCCCTCGATACGGGCTTATGGAAAGCCCTGAAGTGATGATCCTACTCGATACACACACCCTGATCTGGCTGGATACGGCGGATCGACGCCTGGGGCGCAAGACACGTGCTTTGATCGAAAAGCAATGGGCGGAAAACAAAGTCGCGGTATCGGCGATCAGCTTCTGGGAAGCCGGTATGCTGACTGAACGCGGCCGTTTCCGGCCGGCGGTGCCGGTCGCGGAATGGCGCGTCCGTTGGCTCGACGCCGGTCTGCTCGAGTTCCCACTTGATGGGGCAATCCTGATTCGCGCCTTGGATCGGGACGCACTTCCGAAAGATCCGGCCGATCGTTTTATCGTCGCCACGGCCCTGGCCGAGCAGGCCAAGCTGGTGACCGCGGACGAGAAGATCCTCGCTTGGCAGCACGCGATGGCGCGCCACGACGCCAAAACCTAGCTCGGATTACCCGGACGGAGCCCGACTTGCCAAGCTCATTTCGCCCGAGTTCCGGCTTGCCGGTCTCGAGCGCGATCAGCGCCGAGGCGTGCATCCGCCAGCCAGGTGTCCACCGCTTGCGGAGCCCCGGATCATCCCAGGGCGCTCACCGCGTCGAGGAGGCGTGCCTCCACGGTCGGAAGCCCGAGCATCGAGTGCTGCAGGCGGTACAGCGCCACCCGGCGCAATGCGCTCGCGAGCAAGCGCGTCGGCCGGCTCGCCCGGGGTCCCCACCACGAACCCGATGTAGGGCACGATGCCGTGGCGCCCGAGCTTGTCGGCCGATTGCACCACGTGCTCGCCGGTGATCGGCTTCTTGAATACGTCGATCAGCTCCTGTGAGCCGGACTCCGCGCCGATGAAGATCGCCGAGCAACCGCCGCGCCGGAGCAGGGTGAGGAGCTCGTCGTCGAACTTTGCCACGACATTTGCCGTGCCGGTCGCGTCCCATGTGATCTTGCCCTCCAGGCCCCGCTCGATGATGAGCTCGCACATCCGGCGCACGCGCTTACGACTAACGAAGAAATTGGCGTCGTCGATTACGAGGTGGTTGGCGCCCCACTGCTGCACCAGGCGCTCCAGGTCCTCCACCACCCGCTCGGGGGTCAGGGCATACCAGCGTGGGCCGAAAACACCGCGTCGTTCGAGCAGAAGGTACAGCGAGCGGTACGGGCAGCCGTAGCTGGTGAAGTAACTCGTGGTGCGCTTGCCTCTCGCATCCGGTTGCAGCTTCTGCTGCATGTCCACCAGGTGGTAGGGCAGGGGGGGAAGCTGGTTGGCATCGACCACCGGGCGCTCGGGTGTGCAGATAGCCATCACGCTCATAGGCGATGCCCCGTACAAGCCGGCCCCTGCGCCGGTAGCGGGTGGGGGCGAGATGGCGGGCGCCCGCGCCCTCCATACCGGTCAAAGTGGTTGCGGAAGCCGCGCCCTGGGCACGTGGCGATGTACGTGCGCGCATCGCAGGCGTGTGAGCTCGTTCGGGTTCGCAGGCACCAACGCGCACGTGCTGATCGAGGAAGCACCGCACCAGGCGAGCGATTCGGACGATCCGCCCGGACCCCAGCGCTCTACTGGACAAGCCAGGCAAGCCGGCCGGTGCGATTCGCGCAGGCCATTCAGTCCCTCTTCGAGGATGCCGAGTACGGCGTCGCGCTCGAGCTGGGACCGCAGGCCGAGTTGCTGTGGCTGGCACAGATGAGCGTGCGCCAGGCTCATCCGGTGCTGTGGGCAAGCTCTCTGGCGAAGGGCCGCGACGCGATGGGCCAGGTTCTCGCCAGCGCCGCGCAGCTGCACGCGTCACGCGTCACGCTGGATTTCGCCAGCATGCAAGCGCGGCAGGCGCCGCGATGCAGGTTGGCGCTGCCTTCATACCCGTTCCAGCACCGGCAATTTTGGCCCGGCAAGGCGGACCGCCCGCACGCTGCCGCCGTGTAGATCTATCCTTGCCGGCTGCATACAGATCCCGGCTTTCGGCGCGTGGGCGTGGAGATACGTCCCCATGTATCTACAGAATCCAATCCAATCCAATCCAATCAACTATTATTTGCGAACAGCGTGACCAGCCCACTTCGAGTCCTTGAAACGTATATCGCTTCCGAATCGCAGCTCGACGAATTGACGCAGAAGCGCGGCCGGGCCGCGGACAAGGTTTTCAACGCATAGGAGAACGCAATGATGCGAATGAGCGGATCGGTGCTGGGCGCGGTGGCGGGCGCCACCATGCTGCTGGCGAGTGTGCCGGCGGCGCAGGCCCAACAGCGCTTCATCACCATCGGAACGGGTGGGGTCACCGGCGTCTACTACGCTGCCGGGGGGGCCATCTGCCGCCTGGTCAACAAGGATCGCAAGACCCACAACATCCGCTGCTCGGTGGAGTCGACCGGCGGCTCGGTGTTCAACATCAACACCATCAAGGCGGGCGAGCTCGACATGGGCGTCGCCCAGTCGGACGTGCAACACAACGCGCTCAAGGGTGAGAAGCAGTTCAAGCAAGCAGGCCCTTACCCGGACCTGCGCGCAGTGTTCTCGCTGCACCCGGAGCCGTTCACGGTGGTCGCGCGCAAGGAAGCCAACATCAAGATCTTCAGCGACTTCAAGGGCAAGCGCTTCAACGTCGGCAATCCCGGCTCGGGCACGCGCGCATCGATGGAAGAACTGCTCGCCGCCATGGGATGGAAGATGAGCGATTTCTCGCTCGCCTCCGAGCTCAAGGCGGACGAGCACGGTCCGGCGCTGTGCGACGGGAAGATCGACGGATTCTTCTACGCGGTCGGCCATCCCTCGGCCAACATCCAGGATCCGACCACCACCTGCGGGGCGAAGCTGGTGCCGCTGACCGGCCCGGTGGTCGACAAGCTGGTGAAGGCGAATCCCTACTATGCCAAGACCACCATCGCCAAGGGCCTGTATCCGAACAACCCGCAGGCCACGGAAACCTACGGCGTGCTGGCCACCTTCGTCGCTTCCGCCAAGACCCCGCCCGACACGGTATATGCCGTAGTGAAGGCGGTCTTCGACAATTTCGACGAGTTCAAGAAGCTGCATCCGGCACTGGCCCATCTCGATCCGAAGAACATGATCAAGGACGGACTGAGTGCGCCGCTGCACGAGGGAGCAGCGCGCTATTACAAGGAAAAGGGCTGGATCAAATAGGTTGAAGCAGCAGGCGCTCGGGGAGCTCGGCCGGTCGGGCCGCCAGCTGTCGGGATTGACCGGCAAGCTGGTACTGTTCCTGTGTGTCGCGTGGGCGCTCTTCCAGCTGTGGTATGCCTCGCCGCTGCCGTTCGTGATTGGCTGGGGCGTGTTGAACGACACCGAGGCACGTTCGCTGCACTTGGGCGTGGCGCTGTTCCTCGCGTTTCTGGTCCATCCGGCTCGCGCATCCTGGTCGCGCAGCCGCGTGCCGGCAGTCGATTGGGCATTTGCTTTTCTGGGTGCATTCGCCGGCGCCTATTTCATCCTGTTCTATGCCGAGCTTGCGACGCGCCCAGGGCAGCCGAACACGTTCGACATCGTCACTGCGAGTCTCGGACTCGTCCTGCTGCTCGAGGCGACGCGCCGTGCCGTCGGGTTGCCGATGGTGGTGCTGGCGCTTGTCTTTCTCGCCTACATCATGCTCGGCCGCTATCTGCCCGACGTGCTCGCGCACAAAGGGGCATCGTGGGAGCGGATGCTGTCGCACCAGTGGCTCACCACCGAGGGCGTGTTCGGCGTGGCGCTCGGGGTGTCGGCGGGTTTCATCTTCATCTACGTCCTGTTCGGCGCGCTGCTCGATCGCGCCGGCGCCGGCAACTACATGATGCAGGTTTCACTCGCATTGCTCGGCCACCTGCGCGGCGGGCCGGCCAAGGTCGCGGTCGTATCGTCGGGCCTGAACGGACTGATCTCGGGCTCGTCGGTATCGAACGTAGTCTCGGGCGGCATCTTCACCATCCCCCTCATGAAGAAGGCCGGCTACTCAGGCGTGAAGGCAGGCGCGATCGAGACCATGTCCTCGGTGGACGGCCAGATCATGCCTCCGGTGATGGGTGCGGCTGCCTTTCTGATGGTCGAGTACGTCGGCATTCCGTATCCGGAGATCTGCAAGCATGCGTTCCTGCCTGCGGTGCTGTCCTACATCTCGCTGTTCTACATCGTGCACCTGGAGGCGCTCAAGCTGGACCTGCAACCGTTTGCTCCCGGACGGCAACGGACCCTGCGCGAAAAGGCGCTGGCATGGGCGCTCGGCATCTCCAGCACGATCGTGGTGCTGTGCCTGGTCTATTTCGTCGCCGAGGCGGCCAAGAGCCTCTTCGGTGAGTCGGCGCCCTGGCTGCTCGCGGCGCTGCTCGGACTCGCTTATGTCGGCTGCCTGTGGGTAACCGCGCAGTGCCCCGATCTGCCACAGGACGTGGACGTCGAGCAGCCGCGGCTGCCCGAAACCTGGCCGACGGTCAAGGCGGGGCTGCACTTCCTCATCCCGATCGGCGTGCTCATCTGGTGTCTGATGATCGAGGAGTTCTCGCCCGCGCTGGCCGCTTTCTGGGCCTGCATGGCGATCATCGTCCTGATGACCACCCAGCACGTGCTGACCGCGTGGTTTCGCGGTTCCGGCGGCGAATGGATGCAGTTGCGCCGCGGCCTCGCCGATGTGCTGGCCGGCCTCAACGACGGCTCGCGCAACATGATCGGCATCGCCATCGCCACCGGCACCGCAGGCATCATCGTCGGCGGCATCACGCTCACGGGGCTGGGCCTGCGCATGACCGAGTTCGTGGAATTCGTCTCGCAGGGCAACGTGATCGTGATGCTGCTCTTCACCGCGTTCGTCTGCCTGGTGCTGGGGTTGGGCGTGCCGACCACCGCCAACTACATTCTCGTTGCGACGCTGATGGCGCCCGTCATCGTCGAGCTCGGCGCGCAGTCCGGGCTCGTGATCCCGCTCATCGCCGTGCACCTGTTCGTCTTCTACTACGGCATCATGGGGGATATCACGCCGCCGGTCGGGCTGGCGACCTTCGCTGCCGCTGCCATCTCCGGGGAGGATGCGATCCAAACCGGTATCCAGGGCGCACTCTATGCGCTGCGGACGGTGGTGCTGCCGTTCGTGTGGATATTCAATCCGCAGCTGCTGCTGATCGATGTGCGCGGATGGGTGGAGGTCGTGCTGGTCGTCCTGGCCAGCCTGACGGCCTCGCTGGTGTTCGCCGCGGCCACCATGGGCTGGTTTCGCAGCAAGTGCCGCTGGTGGGAGATCGCCTTGCTGCTGCTTGCGACCTGCATGCTGTTCCGGCCCGACTTCTTCATGGACCGGATGCACCCGCCCTACGCGCCGCTCCCGGCGAAGGATGTGTCCGCCGTGGTCGACAAAGCGCAAGAGGGCGAGCGCCTGGTGCTGGTCATCGAGGGCACCAGCCTGGAGGGCGAGGACATCACCAAGACGATCGCGGTGCTCCTGGGCAAGCCGGCGCCGGTGCGAGAGCGCCTCGCCGAGGCCGGCCTCACGCTGAGCGCGCTCGGAGACGAAGTGCGAATCGGCACGGTGCGTTTCGGCAGCCGCGCCAAGCGCGCCGGCGTCGAGCAGGGGTGGAAGGTCACAGCGGTGCTGGCGCAGAACGAGCGGCCATCCGCGCACTGGTTCTACCTGCCGGCGCTCGCCATCGTGGTGTTCGTCTACGCGCTGCAGGGGCGGCGCAGCCGCTCGGGCATGACGCCGTCCGTCGCGCCCCCTGCGCTATGACGGCGGCGAGCAGACTCTCTCTTTGCCGTCCTCGACAATTATTGATCGTTCCGTATTGGACGACAGTCCAATACGGACGCGACGCTCCCCTCTCCCCCCGGGAGAGGGGTTGGGGGTGAGGGACGAGCGTGTCATGGAATAGGGAACGCTCGATAGCTTCGCTGGCAGACTGCTCGCGAGAGAAATCTATAGCGAATTCCGGCGCTCAATGCTTCCGTCACGATGCAGCGCCTGTCGCGGATTCCCCTATTCCTTCAGCGATCGACCTCTCGAATTCGACTTCCGCGCGCAGACCCTCGAGATCCCTGTGGATCACGGCGACCGCCAGCTTCTTGCCTTCGCTTCGAAACTCGATCGTGCAATCCTGTGCGTCGAGCTGCCCGTCGATCTCGGCTTGATCCCAGCGTTCGGCGTGACCAACATAGGCGAGGCCGAAATCATACTGCTCGGTCCAGAAGAACGGGATGGCATCGAAGCGTTGTCGTCGACCCAGGATGTTGCGTGCCGCTGTTTGCCCCTGGCGCTCGGCCACTACCCAGTGCTCGACGCGGATGCGTTGGCCGGTGAGTCGATCCGGCCAGCGTGCAATGTCGCCAGCCGCGTAGACGCCCGGGACACTCGTTTCCAGATACTCGTTCACGGTGAGGCCTCGATCGACGGCGAGGCCGGCCTGTTCGGCCAGTGCAATCGCCGGTCGCACACCGACGCCGATGACGACCAGATCGGCCGGGATCTGTTCTCCGCCTTTCAGGGTGACGCTCTGCTCGTCAATGGAGGTGGCGGTGGTGCCGAGATGGAAGATCACGCCGTGTTGTTCGTGCAGCTTGCGGATGAAAGCCCCGACCTGGGGCCCGAGAATCCTCTCCATCGGACAGGTCTCGAGACCGACTACGTGCACTTCCACATTGCGCGCCCGAAGCGACGCCGCGACCTCGAGACCGATGAAGCTGGCGCCGATGACGACTGCCTGCTTCGATACCAGCGCCTTTGTGACCAGAGCGCGGCTGTCGGCGAGTGTGCGCAAATAGTGTACGTGAGGCAAATCGCTGCCAGGCAGCGCAAGCCGTACCGGCTCTGCACCGGTGGCGAGTAGCAGAGCGTCATAGGCCTGGTGGCTGCCATCCGCGAGCTGCACCTGCCGGTTCGCCGTATCGATGGCGGTAACGCGTACGCCCAGCCTCAAGTCGATGTCGTGTTCCCGATAGAACTCCGCCGAACGCAAGGGAATCCACTCTTCCGGCGCATTGCCCGCCAGATAGTTCTTGGAAAGATTGGGCCGATCGTATGGCAACGATTCGTCGGCGCTCAGCATGGTGAGGCGACCCGTGTAGCCCTCGCGACGGAGCATTTCCGCGGCAGCGTTGCCAGCGCCGCCGCCGCCCACGATCACGACCGTTCCTGGCGTATCCGATGCTGCGGCAAGGTGCTGGCGGGCGGCGCTTTCCAGCTTTTCCCGGACGAAAGCCTTGCCGTCCCGCTGCTCGACCCGCCAGCAGGAGACGGGATTGAGCGCCGGCGCGCGCAAGGCTTCGCCCGTGCGCAGATCGAAACAGGCGTGGTGCCACGGACAGCGCACCGTGTCGTCGACGATCAGCCCTTCGGCGAGCGGGCCGCCGTAGTGCGTGCAAATGGCGCCGACGGCAAACAATTCGCCCCCGCGGCGGACCAGGATCACGGGTTCGCCTTGGGTGTGGCCGAGCAGCATCGCGTCTTCGGCTATGGCCGAAAGTGCCACGCCTTGCGCGAGATCCGGTCCTTCGAGCTTCGGTTGTTCTGCACTCATTTCATTCTCCATGAGGTCGATGATGGATTATCGAACGAGCGGCCAAGGCCCTACTCGGCGGGTGCCGCTAGCGCGCCGTGGTAGGCGGGTCTCCGAAAATTGCAGGTTTCCCCGCCCGATGCGCGTGTGCTTTGCGTGCCGGCATGTGACAGCTCCTGTGCAGCGTAGACTCAAATAATGCTCCACTTCCTCGGCGACGTTTTATTGCCGGACTCGACTCTTTCCCGAGATTATGCCAAGCGTCGTCGACGAGGCGAGTGATGGATGACGCGCGCGGGCGCCGGTCGGGATTACGTTGCGGGCCATCACCTGTTCGACTTTCGTCCGCGTCCAGCACGGCGCGAGCATTTCGATGAAGTCGAAGGCGAACGCGGGTAGATGCCGCCGGCGATGAATCGCCACGCTGGTGATGCTCGGCGGAAACAGCTCCCCGGTTTCGAGGAGCGCGATGTTGGCGTCCTTCATCGGGTCGTGAGCCACGTCAACAAGCACGGTGAGTCCCAGCCCACGCTCTACGCAAACCTTCACGACGTCAGCATCGGTCGCGCTCAAGATGATGTTCAATGGGAATCCCGCCGCTTGGAAGACGTGGAGCACTGTCTGCCACGTGGAAATTGCGGGTTCGAACGTCACGAAAGGATGTTGAGCAAGGTCTTTGAGCGAACAGCGCTTGCGCCGAGTGAGTGGATGATCTTTGGGCGCGAGGACCACGCGTCGGTATTCTCGGCATTCCAGAGCTACGATGCTGCTCGATTGTCCGAGCCCACGGATGAAGTCGATGTCTTGCAGGGATAACCGCGCGACATTGCACGCCGCAACAGCCGATTACGCAGAAGGCGAAAAACGTCTAATGTATCGCACAATGATCAAGGGCAAGCCAGTCTGAGGCCCACTCACCCACCAGGCGCACTTGCTGTATGGAGAACCTTGAGGCCAACGATTCCTCCAATGATGGCTGCAATGCAGAGGATTCGCGTCGTGGTGGCTGGCTCTTTGAAGAACACCATGCCAAGGACTGCGGCTCCTACAGCCCCGATTCCCGTCCAAACTGCGTAGGCGGTGCCGAGCGGAAGAGACTTCATTGCCAGCCCGAGTAACCAAAAGCTGAGCCAGGCTGCGACTAACGTGACGCCCGTGTACAGATGTTTGGTGAAACCCTCTGAGGCCTTCATGCTGCCTGACCAGACGATCTCGAGTAGTCCTGCTACCACCAGGATCGCCCAAGCTGTAGAAGTAGGGGAGATTGAAGCCATAGGGTGTGCACCTTGTGGAGAATGAGGAGAAAGAGCGTTGTCTTTAGACTTTTCGCGAGCATTCCCAGTCTCGGGACCAGACCCATTTTGGCCATAGTGCTCTGCAAGCACGGTCCCTCGGGTGGTGCGACGTAACAGCGGAACTTGCAATTCCGCTTCAAGCATTTTGACGCTCTTGTGATTCCAGGAAGATAGCCATCATGATGATCGTTGACGCGCAGATTCACCTCTGGGCTAAAGGCAAGCCATCCGCCCATCACCGTCAGACGCCTTACCTGAAGGAGGAAGCTCTGGCGGCTATGGATGCCGCAGGGGTGGATCGAGCGGTGATCCACCCGGTGATGTGGGACCCTGATTCCAACGAGTTGGCCGTGGAAGCGGCACGCGCGCATCCGGATCGGTTCGCAATCATGGGCTGGTTCTATTTGGACGACGCAGAACAGCGCATTGCCCTGGATAGATGGAAAAGCCGGCCAGGGATGAAGGGACTGAGGTTCTACTTTACCGATCCACGGTCGCAGTCCTGGCCGGACGACGGCACGCTGGACTGGCTGTGGCCGGAAGCCGAACGGCTGGAGATTCCGGTTTCCCTTCAGGCATCGGCGTTCCTGCCGCGGATCGCCGCGGTTGCCGAACGACATCCTGGGCTGAAGATCAGCATCGATCATATGGGAGTGCCGCGCGCGACGCAGGGGGCAGAGGCCGCCTATCGCAACCTGCCGCAGTTACTGGCGTTGGCGAGACACCCGAACGTTGCTGTGAAAGCCACCGGCCAGGCTGGCTGCGCCCTGGATCCGTACCCCTTACACAGCATCCACGATGCGTTGCATCGGGTATTCGATGCGTTCGGGCCGCGGCGCATGTTCTGGGGCACCGACATTACCCGCATGCATTGTACGTGGCACGAATGCGTGACGCTGTTCACCGAGGAACTGCGCTGGCTCAAGGGCGCCGATCTGGAGTTGGTGATGGGCCAGGCCTTTTGCGACTGGATAGGCTGGGATACCGGCCACCTCAGCGGTCGTGCCGTGGAGGGTCGAGAAAGCCAGTGAGCCAGCCGATGAGCACATGCAGCGACCTGCGCGCAAGGCGTCCTGCGGAGCTTCTGTGTGAATCCGGCTTCATTTCCACGGTTCCACCGTTATGTTCGCGTCCTTGATGATCTTGGCGTACTTGGCGATGTCCGCCTTCAGGAGCGCGGTCGCCTGTTCCGGATCGTTGTAGAACGGCTGGAACCCCAGGTTGTTCAGCGTCTCCTTGGTATCCGGCCGGGCCAGAAGCTTCTGGATCTCGGCGGATATCTTATGGACGACGGGCTTCGGGATGCCGGCCGGTCCGCCCACGCCCTGCCAATTCGTCAATGTTATGGCCGGCAGACCCCCCTCGGCGAAGGTCGGAACGTCCGGAAAGGCAGAAACGCGAGACTTCCCGGTGACCGCGAGTGCGCGGAGACTCCCGTTCCGAATCTGCGTGGCGACGTTGACGGGAGTCGAGAAGAAGAATTGAATGTGCCCGCCCATCAGAGCTACTACTGCCGGGCCGCCGCCCTTGTACGGTACGTGCAGCGTCTTGATGCCCGCCTCGGTGGTGAAAAGTGCGGCCAGCAGATGGGTCGGTCCGCCGGTGCTCGAGGTGCCGTAGGCGACCTTACCCGGCTTCGCCTTCGCAAGTTCGATCAGATCCTTTACCGATTTCACCGGCAACGTCGGTGGCACCACGAGCACGTTCTGATAGCTCAATATGGTGGCAATGCACGCGATGTCCTTCAGTGCATCATAGGGCGTCTTCACGAGCGTGTGGTTGCCCGCCAAGGCGGCGCCAATGGACAGGAGTGTGTAGCCATCAGGGGCGGCCTCCACCGCTATCTGCGTACCGATGATGGTGTTCGCCCCGGGGCGATTGTCCACGATGACCTGCTCTCCCCAGGCCTCGGTCAGTTGCTTCCCGACCAGGCGTGCAGTGAAGGTCGTGCTGCCTCCCGGCGCATACGGCGTTATGTAGCGTATCGGCCTGTTGGGGTAGTTCTCCTGCGCACCTGCGCCTGCACCGATCACGCTCAAGACGAGACACCCAAGCAATCGCACACACTTCCTGCGCGTATTCATATCGTCCTTTCTTTGCCCGAATCAACCTATCGAGTTGTCCGAGTACAGGTACTACTTCTCGAGCAGCATGCTAGCGGTATGGCGTGATGTTGGGTGCGCCAATGCATCCATCTTGCGCTCTCTCACCTCAAAACTAGCCTGAAAGCTGCGCAGCGCAAATCCGCACGAAGCCGTAAGTGACATCATGGGGCGCGTGAATTGCGACACTCGGCGCGCGGATGTGCCGACGGATCACGCCTAAGGTAGCCGCGGCCCGCGCGTTCTTTGTCCGACCGACTGCACGATCTGCGTTGGCGCGACCACTTCACGGTCTCATGCGAGTAGGCTTACGATTCCCCTGTTCACCCAAGGAGGAACGCATGAACACAGTCATTAGAAGCATTGGCTGTCTGCTCGCCTCGACAACGCTGACGCACTCCGCGAGTGCACTGGCGCTGGACAAACTTCCCGACTATCCACAGCGCCCCCTTCGGATCATCATTTCCGGGTCTCCCGGCGCGGGCAGCGACATGGTGGCGCGCATGACAGCGCAGATGTTGATGGACGCGTGGGGCCAGAACGTCGTGGTCGATTCCCGCCCCGGCGGCGGTGGCGTCGTCGCCAGCACCTACGCTTCGCGCGCGGAGCCCGACGGCTACACGCTGTTCCAGAACGGTTTCGGGCTGCTGCTGCAGGGAGCAGCCAAGCGAGTGAAATTCGATGTCCTCAAGACTTTCGTGCCCATCGTACGCACGACCCAGCAGCCCTACATACTGCTCGTCCATCCGCGTGTGACTGCCAATTCGATCAAGGAGATCGTCGCGATGTCGAAAGCGAAGACCGTGACATACGCGGGCAGCTCCGGTGTGGGGAGCACGGTGCACATCGGCATGTCGCAGCTGGCGAAGGTGTCCGGCATGAACATCAAGTACGTCGCCTACAAGGGCAGCGCGCCGTCGATACTCGCCCTGATGGGGGGTGAGATCGACATGGCGGCTACGGCGTCGTTGTCGGCGGTCGGCGCCATCAAGACCGGCAAGGTGCGAGCCGTTGCAAACCTGGGTAAAAAGCGCGTACCCGCGCTTCCCGATCTTCCGACGCTGGCCGAACAGGGTTTTCCCACGGTCGAGGTCGCCAACAAGTACCAACTCTGGGCGCCGGCGGGCACGCCACGCCCGATCATCGGCGTGCTGAACAAGGTGGTCAGTACCGGGATGAATTCTCCGAAATACGAGAAGCGGCTGCACGCGGTCGGCGCCGATGTGGTCGATCCGATCTCCCCGGAGCAGCTGAAAAAGGAAATCGACAAGGAGTATGAAGAGCTCGTGGTGACGATCAACGAGCTCGGTATCAAGTTTTAAGGCGGCTATATCACCCTGGCTGCTCGCAGCCGACCCAGCTCGTCGTTCGAAAGGCCCAGTTGGTCGCGGTAAATTTCGCCGTTGTGCTCACCCAGCCGAGGCGCCGCGCGGGTCGACGGCATGGGGTTGACGCCATCGAAGAGAAATCCGGGGCCAGGATATTTCAGCGTGCCGACTTCCGCGTGCTCGAGCTCGACGAAGAAGCCGCGCTCGGCCAAATGCGGTGAATGCACGACTTGCTGCGGACTTTGCACCAGGCCGATCACCAGGCCCTTGGCCATCGTCGCCTGCATGAGGTCGAGGTTGTTCCATTGCGCCAGCTTGGGGGCAATCAGATCGCGCAACTCCTCCCAATGCTCTTGACGGGACTGGCGCGTTGCGAACTTCGCATCGAGTAAACGCGGTTCTGCCAGCAACTCCGCCCAGACTTCCATCGGCCGCCCGCCCGTGCCGGCCGTGGTCAGCGTGACTTCCCCGTCCCGGGTCGGGAGGTGCATGCCATCCATGACGTTGCGATCGCCGTTTCCACGCCGCGGATTGCGTCCCGTGAAGCTGTAGGGGTGAATGAGTCCGGAGGGCGTGCTGATCGCGGCCTCCATCACGGACAAGTCGATGGGACTGCCCGCGCCGGTCTGGTCGCGACGCAGGAGCGCTGCCATGACGGCGATCGCTCCATTGCGTCCGGCCGTGAGCTCCATCTGCTGCAGCGCCGTGCCCATCGGCGGCCGGTCGGCCGAGCCCGTGACCGCGTACAAAAAACCGCCCATGGCTTGCGCGATGAGATCGTCCCCGCAATAGTCGGCGTATGGCCCGTACCGTCCGAAATAAGAAATGGAAAGCAGAACGAGTCCCGGGTTGTGGGCCGTCAATATCTCGTATCCCAGTCCCAGGCCGCCGAGATGTCCCGGCCGGAAGCTTTCGATCACGACGTCGACGGCGGCCGCCAACTGCAGGAACAACGCGCGGCCCGCAGACTGTTCCAGGTCCAGCGTGATTCCGCGCTTGTTGGTGTTGAGCGCCAGAAAGACGCTACTGCGATCGAGCTGCGGCTCGCCGCCGATGAACGGCGGCTCGTGGCGCGCGGGGTCTCCCCAGCCGGGCGGCTCCAGCTTGACGGTGTCTGCGCCTTGGTCGGCCAGCAGCTTGGCGCAAAAGGCACCGGAGGCCGCGTGAGCCACCTCCAGCACCTTCACCGCGGAAAGTATTCCATCCACTGCCTTCTCCACCATGGCCAGCGGAGTATCGCTAGCAGGCCGTCGCTCCCGCACACGCGGGAGCCCAGAAATCTCGGGATGAGGGGAACCAGTCAGTTGCTGGATTCCCGCTTACCGCGGGAATGACGGTTCTTCGCTTCACTCGCTTTCCATAGCCCGCTATGGCGCTTGCTCGTCGGCACGCGGCCTGTCCGCGATCACTGCCTCGTCGGCCAACGCCCGGATCTCGGCCGGCGACAGGCCGGCAACTTCACGCAGCACGACCTCGTTGTGCTGCCCCAGGCCGGCGGCCTGCCGGATGGCTATCGGCATACCAGGGATCCGGAACGGGCGTCCCGCATAGGTGCGGGGGCCGGTCGATGATTGCGCCGTGCGTTCGAATGTCTGCAGGAACTCACGCTGTTGCAGATGCGGATCCTCGACCAGATCCGCCGCGGTCAGAACGGCACCGGCAGGAATGCCTCGCGCCTGCAGGGCTGCTGTAAGTGCCTTGTCGTCCTGCGTGGCGGTCCAGCGCATCAGCTGCTCGTCGAGCGCATGCCGGTGTTGCCAACGACCTGACGCTGTGTCGAACCGCGGTTCCTGCGCCCACGCGGGGCGACCCATCGCCTCCTTCAAGGCGACCCACTGCGGATCGCTCGATACGGCAAGGACAACCCAGCGGTCGTGTCCGGCACAGGGATACACGTTGTGCGGGGACTTCCAAAGATGCGTGCAACCCAGCCGCGGACGCTCGATCCCGCGCTGCGCTTCCAGAACGGCGGGCCCGATGCACGATATGCCGGTCTCCTGCATGCTGAGATCGATGCGCATGCCCTTGCCGCTTCGATTGCGCCGGTAGAGCGCCAGCAGCAGGGCATAGGCCACGTTGTTGCCGGTGGAGTGGTCCATGTAGTTGTTGCTGGCGCGCAGTGAAGGACCGCCCTCGTAGCCCGTCAGATAGGACATGCCGCAGGCCGCGTCGACGGTGCGCGCGCGGGATCCGGCGCGCCGCCACGGGCCGGTGTGGCCGTAAGCCGTGCTGCTGAGCGTGATGATGCGAGGATTCACCCGCGCAAGGCTGTCGTGGTCAAAGCCGAGACGGCTCATCGTGCCCGGCCTGAAATTGTCGGTCACGATGTCGCACTTCTCGACCAGCTTGAGAAAAACTTCTTTTCCCGCCGGGTGGGTTACGTCCACGCACAGGCTTTGCTTGTTGCGCGTGCCGAAATAGGCGAGGTTGCCGCCCTCGTTCCACCACGCGTCCCCGTCGGCTTTGCCGCCTGCAAAAGGCCCGGCTCGACGATCCTGCATGTGCTGCACGCTTTCGATACGGATGACCTGGGCGCCGAAGTCCGCGAGAAATGCGGTGCCCCATGGCAATGCATGGACCTGTTCCAGCGTCAGGACCTTCACGCCCTGGAGCAGCGGTGCGCTAGATGCCGGATTCGCTTCCATGGATCGCATTGGCATCGACAACGAAGCGGTTCAGCTCGGATGTTTGCCGAGCATGATCCACCCGCCACTGGAGGGCGTGGTGAATGCGGCAAGAGCGGTTTCGGCCCGCACCTTCACCTGGCGCGCTCCGGCCGTGCCACGCAGCTGTTCGATGCTGTCGGTGTACATGGCCGTGCGCGTACGCCCGTTGCCCAGGTTGCCGCCGCTGGAGGAGAACGGGTGCGGACCTTCCACGCGGATATCGCCGGCGTAGAAGGCCAGGGATTCGCCGCGCTTGACCCCGTGCCACTGGAACGCTTCCAGATAGAACTGCGACATGATGGAGTAGCCGTCGTACGGATTGAAGATGTCGACGTCCTTGGGGCCGAGGCCTGCGCCTTCGTACATGCGTTTCGCCGCCCTGTCCGTCCACATCTCGATTTCGTCCAGGTCGGCCTGCGTGCTGCGCTGCTTGAAGCTGTGCTGCGCGTGGTTGAGCACGTACACCGGAGGCTGGCGCATGTCGCGCGCACGCTCCGCGGTGGTGAACAGGTACGCGGTGGATGCATTGACCGGACGGTCGCAATCCCAGATCCGCAGCGGATTGAGGATGAAGCGCGAGCTCGCGTAGTCTTCGACCGTGATGGGCTCGACCCCGTGGGTCGCATTGAAGCCCCACGGCGTGAGCATGCCGTTGCGCTGCTGATTGATCACGAACGGCGCGAGATCGTCGTGCTTGCCGCCGTAGCGCAGGCAGTACTGGTTGTGCGGGAAGATGTTGATGAAGTCGTTGCCTCCGTGGTTCCCCCAAGGCACCGTCCACTGGCGCGCGCCCTTCGCGTAGTCGTCGGCGTTCTCGCCGCCGCGGCGGTAGCGTCCCTCCAGGTTGCCAGTCGGATAGATCACCAGGCATGTGCTGCACACGCCATCGCCCACCGCCTGCGCCGCCATGCCGACCATTTCCCCGATGGTCGGCAGCTTGGTTGGAGCGAATTTCACGTTCGGCAGACGCATCTGCTCGATGAGCCACTGGGCGTTCACCAGCGTGAGCCCCAACTCGGAGTCGTAGGGTGGGGCGAAGTAGGGCCGCGGCGCCCAGCGCGAGGCGGAGCCACCGCTGGGACCGGCAATGTGGCTGTCGCAGCAAATGACGCCGTCGATCTGATCGGCCGTGACGCCGGCGTCGTCCATGGCCTTCCGGCAGGCAAGAATCGAGTAGGCACCGAGCGACTTGTCCATCGATACGCCGTCCCAGCGCCGGTCGACCGGCGAATGACCGAATCCCGCCACCGCGACCTTGCCGCGATGCTCCCAGACTCCCGTGCCGTCTTTGTCTCTACGCCAGGCGTAATTGCTCGGAGCAGCCATTGTCTATCCTCGCTCTAGGACTGAGCCGCCCGCGGGTCCACGGGCAGCTGTGGGCAATGTCAGGCAACGCGCCATTCATGGATCAATTGGCCCGGTGCGACTTCTTCGAACGTGATCTCGACCGCCGCACCGACCGGCACCTGGTAGGGCGGGGTGCCGGGAAGGTTGGAATAGAAATTGACCGTCGGGTCTTTATCGAGCGTCACCATCGCCAGGTTGTAGGGCTGGTCGGGCATGCGTCGGTTGAGCCGCCCGTCCTCGATCACGATGTAGGTGGCGATATGGCCTTTCCCCTCGACTTCCTTCCAGGCCAGCCGCTCGGGGGACCCGCAGACCTGACACGTCTTCTGCGGCGGGTACTGCAGTTTGTTGCAGGCATCGCACTGTTGCAGGACCAAGCGTTTTTCGTTGACGGCGTCCCAGAACGGCTTGCTGACTTCGTCGGCGACCGGGATGAGCTTGGGCATCGGTGGACTCCCTTGATTTCAAGCGGCTAGCTTGTACAGTCTGGCCGCATTGTCGGCCAGCACCTGGCGGCGTTCCTGCTCGGGCACGTCGTCGAAGCAGCGTGCGATCGCCCGCCGGCTTTCCGGCCACGTCGACGTGGTTTGGGGGAAATTCGTGCTCCACAGAATGTTGGCGAGGCCGATGTGGTGGCGGGTCTTGATCCCGGTCGCATCGAACCATCCGACCAGATGACATTGGCGCTGGAACAGCTCGGACGGCTTCAGGTCGTAGCCTTCGGTGTTGATACGCTGGCGCTCGAACTGATGA
>WHTS01000080.1 GCA_009377585.1 Betaproteobacteria bacterium | reverse complement strand
CGATCAGCCCGCCCAAGCCTGCAAGTTGAGAAACTCGCGGCGCGTTTTCGGTCCGTAGGTGAGAAAGGCGGGATCCGGCCGCTCCGAACGATAGGCCTCGCGCTCGGCTGCGAGCTTGTCCCCCTTCACGTGCATGCGCAAAACCTCCGGCGGTACCGGATAGATCTTCAGCGCGTTCAGCCCGAATATGTCGGCCCGCAGCGCCGGCGTGATTTCGGGGTATCCGTGCTGCTCGCGCAGCCGGGGCGAGATCTGGAACGTCCGGAACGCCTGAATCTGATCCTGCGGCGAGCCGTACCAGATCGAGTCGGTGCCCCAGAGGATGTTCTT
This sequence comes from Betaproteobacteria bacterium, assembly GCA_009377585.1. Classification (NCBI taxonomy): domain Bacteria; kingdom Pseudomonadati; phylum Pseudomonadota; class Betaproteobacteria; species Betaproteobacteria bacterium. The sequence goes on along the minus strand of WHTS01000080.1, from coordinate 28,285 downwards.
CGGCCCGCAGCAGCGCACCAGCTTGCCGATCAGGTGCGCCGCGGTATCCGGGTCGCGCATCGCCAGACGCCAGGTCGATCCCAGCTCCGCATACACGTTGGAGCCCGGCTTGACGCCGTTCTGCTCCAGGCTGGTCACCAGCCCGTCAACGCCGTCGCTGCGCTGCGGGTCATACGGCCCCTCCTTGGCGCCCGAGACGAACCCGGAGTGATAGATGAGGAAGTTCACGTCGGGATAGCGCTTGGCGATGCGGCCGATGTCCGCGCAGGTCGAGTGCTCGTACGAGCGCGGTCCGAACGCGAGCCCCTTGTGGATGGCGATGTTCTTCACGCCCAGCTTGCGTGCCTTCTCGATCAGCGCGATGCCCGGATCGTCGTCCATGAAGAAGCCCTTCCCATCCGGCCCCCACTGGGTATAGGTCTTCCATGCAGCGATCCGATAGCGCTGGGCAAGCTCGTCCATGCCGTCCAGATCGCCCGGCTGGTTCGGATTGACCCGCCCGTGGATGTAGAGCCGATGGGTGCCATCCAGCCGCTCGACGATGCGCGCAGTGGCATGCGCCTCCTCGATCGTGAGCGGCTCCGCCTCGCGCCTCGACGGGACGAACGAAAGCACCATCAGGTCGGTGTCCGAGTCCATGAACACGTCCTTCACGAACTCGTCCGGACCGATGCATTGCAAATAATCGAGCTGCCCGGACCCGCGCATCGGTCCGCAGGCTGCGGTCTTGGGCATCTGCAGTGGCTTGGCGCCCGGCGGCAAGCGCTTGGTCCACGCGCCCGCAGGATTCACGAAGTGGCCCTGCACGTCGAAGATGAGCTCCTTTCCGTCCACGGCGCTTCGCGCCGCATGCAGATCGAGCGCCGCCCCTTTTGGGATTTCGAAAAAGCCGCCGGTCAGGCCGTGCCGCGCGTAGGCTTCGTTCATGGCCATCAAGGCCGTCGCCGCACCGCACGCGGAGATCAAAAATTCGCGGCGCCCGATCGCCAGACGCCTGGCGTTTTTCTCCGCGGCAGCGAACGCGCGTTGCCGTGCCTCGCGATGCACCGCTTCGAGCGGGATCGGCGCGTACTCGCCGTTGCTCGCCGAGTCGAGCTTGATCGGAAGCCGGCTGCCGTGGGGATCGTGCGTGCATTGCATGGCCGTCTCCTGTTGCATTCAGCGCGCCAGTACGGCAGCGCGCTATACAGCAGCGCGCTATACGGCCACGCGCTCCCGGACGCTCGTCATCTGCCGATCCACCAGGTGCGCATAGAAGTCGCGGCGCGCAAGCAATTCCGCATGCGTGCCGCTTTCGATGATGCGACCCTCCCTCAGCACCAGGATGCGATCGGCGCTGCGGATGGTGGACAACCGATGCGCGATGAGGATCGTCGTTCGGTGCACCATGAGCGAGACCAACGCCGAGCGCACTTGTGCTTCGCTGATGGCGTCCAGATGCGAGGTCGCTTCGTCCAGGATCAGCACCGGCGCATCCTTCAGAAACGCGCGCGCGATCGCGATGCGCTGGCGTTGGCCGCCGGAGAGCTGAACACCGCGCTCGCCGACGCGGGTGCGTAAGCCTTCCGGCAGGCCCGCCACGAACTCGGACAGCGCGGCGTGCTCGATCGCCCGCGCCAGATCGGCATCGTCGGCGTCGGGCCGGGCGATGCGAATGTTCTGCTCGAGTGTCGTATTGAACAGGTACGTGTCCTGAGCGACCAGGGCGATGTGGCGTCTCAATTCGTCCACCGGCAGATCGCGCAAATCCACACCGCCGATGCGAACCGCGCCGGCCTCCGGATCCCAGAAACGCAGCAGCAGGTTGGCCATGGTCGTCTTGCCCGCACCCGAAGCCCCGACCAGTGCCACGGTCGCACCGGCGGCCACTTCGAAGGTCACCTCGGACAGCGCCGGGCGCAGCCGGCCCGGATACGTGAAGCGCACGCCGTCGAAGGCGACCGAAACGCTCGCGGGCACTCGACTCGCGGACTTTCCGTCGACGATACGCACCGGCTCGTTGTGCACGACGTGCAGGCGCCGGGTCGAGGCAATGGTGTCGGCGAGCTGCCGGCTCACCTGCGCGATCTCGGAAACCGGCAGGAATGCTGCGACCCCGACCAGGACCAGCATGGGCAGCAGCAGCGGATCGAGCATCCCGTTCGCGACCAGCGCCGCGCCGGTCACGGCAATCGCCAGGCCGCCCAGGCCGGTTGCGATCTCGAGCGCCTCGGACTGCCGGCCAAGGTCGTCGAGCAGCCGCAGCCGCTGCGCCTGGTAGCGGCGAACGAGCGTCATGAACTGTGCTTGCCGGGTAGCGGCGGCGCCGAATGCGGTCAGCTCCGTGAGGCCCTGGATGGTTTCGGTGACATGCGCGGCGAGCGCACCCAGCGCGGCGCGCGCCTGCGATCCCATTTCATCCACCCGCCCCCGGCGCAGCACCGGGGTTAATCCGGCATAGGCCAGAAACGGCAGCAGCGCCAGCGCGAGCGGCCATGCCGTCACGCCGAGCCACAGCAGCACCGAGCAGGGAATCAAGGTCGCGACGATCGCGGGTGCGACCGTGTGGGCGAAGAAGTACTCGACCGTTTCCACGTCCTGAGTCGCGAGCGCCACCAGGTCGCCCGAGCGCCGTTCCAGCAGATACGCCGGCGCCAGCGCCTCGATCCGGGCGAACAGGTCGATGCGCATCTGCGCAAGCAACCGGTACGCCATGTCGTGCGCGAGCCAGGATTCCAGCCAATGCAGGAGCCCCGCGAGCGGCGCGACGATCAACAGCGCGATCACCCAGAGTTGTGCAGGCGAGCCCGACTTCACTGCTGCCATGGCAAGCGCGCCGAGCACACCCACAGCGATGAACGCGACCACGCGCCCGATCCCGGAGAGCGTGGTCGCCGCGAGCTGGCCGCGCCACGGGGCGATGACGCGCGCGAGCGATGCCAGTGTCTCCTTCCAGCCGACAGCGGCCGCATCCGCATCCAGGTCGCGCACCCGAAGGGCGGGCGATTCGCCGCCCGCAGAATCCCTTTCGCCCGGACTCTCCTCGGTATCCCCCGCACGTGCGTGCGCCGATGCGGTGGCGATTGATTCACCTTTCTGCTCCGCCGCCTGAGCGCCCATGAGATGACGATATGGACCCTCGCGCACGATCAGCTCGGCATGGCGACCGCTCTGCACCAGGCGGCCGCACTCGAGCACGAGAATGCGATCCGAGCCGATCACGCTCGACAGCCGATGCGCCAGGATGAGCGTCGTTCGGCCTTGCATGAGACGCTCGAGCGCCTGCTGGATGAGCGCCTCGTTTTCGGCATCGACCGACGACAGCGCTTCGTCCAGCACCAGGATCGGCGCATCGCGCAGCAACGCGCGCGCGATTGCGAGCCGCTGCCGCTGTCCGCCGGAAAGCCGCGTGCCCCGCTCGCCGATCAGCGTCCCGTAGCCCTGCGGCAGCGCAGCTACGAACTCGTGCGCATTGGCCGCACGCGCCGCGGCTTCCATCTCAGCCATGCTCGCATCGGGCTTGCCGAGCCGCAAATTCTCCTCGACGCTGCCGTGAAACAGATACGCGTCCTGCGGCACGATCGCGAGGTAACGGCGGATGTCGGCCGGATCGAGCTCGCGCAGATCGCGACCGCCGATCCGCACTACCCCGGAGACGGGGTCGTACAGCCGCAGCAGCAAGCGCACGATGGACGACTTGCCGGCCCCGCTCGGGCCGACGATGCCGATCCGCTCGCCCGCTGTCACCGAGAACGAAATGCCGTCGAGCGCAGGCCGCGCACGCCCCGGATAAGCGAAGCCGACATGGTCGAGCTCGATCGACGCGTGGGCTCGAGCGAGCTCGAATCGCTCCGGTCCCGCGACGGGCGCGTCGCTCTTGGCGCCGAGGAGATCCAGAACGGCCTCGGCCGCCGACTGGCCGACCATGCCTTGATGCAACACGGCGCGCAGGTCGCGCAGCGGCCGGAAGATCTCGGTGCCCGCCATCAGCACGATCAGCAGCGCCTCCAGGCCCATCAATCCATTCGAGACGCGATACACGCCGAGCGCGAGCCCGGCCGCCGCACCGACCGCAATGGCGATATCGGTGATACCGCGCGTCATCACGCTCAACCCGAGCACCCACATCGTGTCGTTCGAGAGCGTGCGCGCCTTGTCGGCGAGCATGCGGCCGTAGGTCTTGCTCTGACCGAATGCCTTCAGCGTCGGCAAGCCTTGCATCGCGTCCAGGAACTCCTCGCCGAAGGCCTTGAACGCGCGTGAGCGCGCGATCGCCGCCGCCCGGTTCTGGCGATGCAAGAGACCCGGCAATACCAGCGCGCTGGCCGCGGCCACCAGCATCACGGCGGCGACCGGCAGATCCCACCACGCGATGACCGCGAAGATGGCAATCGGCGCGCAGGCCGAAATCATGACCTGCGGCAGGTACTGCCCGAAGAACGTCTGCAATTGCTCCACGCCGTCGACGATCGAGAGCATGACGCCGCCGGTGCGGTTGCCGGCGAACCAGCCGGGACCGAGCGCGAGCACGCGCTCGAACAAGCGCTCGCGCAAGCGCGCCTGCACGTGCGCGGCGGTGCGATGCGCCAGTGCGAGACGCGCACGCTCGAGCAGCGCGCGCAGCACGATAGCGGCCATGACACCCAGCGCGGGCGCGCGGAGCTCGTCCAGGGGCGCGCTTTGCAGCACGAGCACGAGCAAGCGCCCGAGAAACACGAAGCGCGCGATGCCGACGCACAGAGACGCGAGCCCCAGCAGCACGCCGAGCGCCATGCGCGTGCGCAGACCCACAGTCATAGCCCACAGGCGCAGGTCGAAATACATCGGCGGTTCCGCAACGTGAGGAGGTTAGAATACCGCGATTCCGGAGCACAGCGGACGATCGGACGTTCGGTGCGATCGAGTCCGGACGATCGGACGTTCGGTGCGATCGAGTCGCCGCTGCGGAACACCAACGATCAGGAGTCGGAGAAGAGCATGAAAGCCCAACGTGCGTGCGGCCTCTGTCTCGCGTGTCTGCTGGCGTGCGCGGTGGAAGCGAGCGCGCAACAACAGGCGTATCCCAGCCGCCCCATCCGCTTCGTCACGGCGGCCGTCGGTGGCGGCATCGACTTCACCGCCCGCCTGCTCGCCCACGGGCTCGCCGAACGGCTGAACCAGCAGATCGTGGTGGACAATCGCGGCGGCACCAACGTCGCGCCGCAGACGGTGGCGAAGGGAACGCCCGACGGCTACACCTTGCTCGTGCACAACAACACGGTCTGGATTTCGCCGCTGCTCGACAGCGTGCTGTACGATCACTGGACCGACCTCGCGCCGATATCGCTCACGACGCGCTCGCCCAACATCCTGGTGGTGCACGGCTCGCTCGGCGTCAACAGCGTCAAGGAGCTCGTCGCCAAGGCCAAGGCCGCGCCAGGCGAGATCAACTATGCCTCCGGGCCGGTCGGCGCATCGAATCACCTGGCAGCCGAGGTCTTCAAGGCGATGGCCGGGGTGAACCTCACGCGCATCGGCTACAAGGGCGGCGGCCCGGCGCTGAACGACGTGCTGGCCGGCCAGGTGAAGGTCATGTTCGCCACCACCGGCTCGGTGACTGGCCACGTGAAATCCGGACGGCTGAAGGCGCTCGGCGTGACCAGCGCGCAACCATCCGCCCTCGCGCCCGGAATTCCGACCATAGCCAGCCTCGGTGTTCCCGGCTACTCCTCGGAGGCGATCTACGGCTTCTGGGCGCCGGCCAAGACGCCGCGTGCGCTCGTCGCGCGCCTGCACCAGGAAACCGTGCGCGTGCTCAACACCCCGGAGACCAGGGAGCGGTTCTTCAACTCCGGGGTCGAGACCGTCGGCACGACGCCGGAAGCGTTCGCGGCCGCCATCAAAGCGGAAAGCACGCATCTCGCCGTGGTGATCGACAAGGCCGGGATACGCGTCAACAGATAGGCTGGGCCGGCGCCCTGGCTCGCAAACACGATGAATCCTGCAGTAGCGCTCGCCGGCATGAGAAAATGGCCGCGTGATCGATCGTCCGCAAGACTTCCGCGAAGAAATCGCCAATAGCCTCAGTCATGGCATGGCACTGCTCGCAGCGATCGCGGTGACGCCGTTCTTGATCGTGGCGGCCAGCCGTTTCGGCGCCGCCAGCGTGACAGGCGCCAGCGTGTTTGCGGCAACCATGATCTTGCTGTATCTCATCTCAACGCTGTATCACTCGTTGCCGGCGGGCCGCGCCAAGCGCGTCCTCATGAAGCTCGATCACGGTGCGATCTACGTATTCATTGCCGGCAGCTATACGCCGTTCACGCTCGGTGTGCTCAGCGGTGCCTGGGGTTGGACGCTGTTCGGGCTGGTCTGGGCGCTCGCCGCCTTCGGCGTCACGCTGAAGGCATGCAACCGCCTCGCGCACCCGTGGATCTCCACGGGACTCTATCTCGTCATGGGCTGGCTTGTTCTCATCGCCGCAATACCGCTGTTCGAACGGGTACCGTTACCCGGCGTGCAATTGCTCGTTGCCGGAGGCATCGCCTACACCGCGGGCGTCGTGTTCTTCGTGCTGGACTCGCGCTTGCGTTACGCGCACGCCATCTGGCATGGTTTCGTCGTTGCGGGTACCGGCTTCCATGTTTTTGCGGTGCTGCATTACGCTGCGTGAGCGCGCGGGCGCAGTCGCATCAGCAGTGGAGCGAAGAGAAATTCCCCACGCAAGAATGGGCTCCACCCGCCGACGGAGACTCGTTTCCACCACGACCGAACTCACGCGCATCGACTACCCTACTTCGCGAACACGATGCAAGATGGGCTGCCGGTCTCGATCACCTGCCCGGTCGCAGTCAACGCGCCTGTTTCGGAGTCGATGCGGAATTCCACGATCGTGTGGCTGTTCTCGTTGCAGGCGTACAGATGCGTTGCATCCGGATCCAGGCCGAAGAAGCGCGGCTTGCGGCCTTGCACCGATTCCCAGCCGACATGGGCAAGCCTGCTGCTTTGCGGATCGACCGCGTAGATGACGATGCTGTCGTGGCCACGATTGGAGGCGTAGAGAAAACGCCCCGAGGGCAGGATCGCGATCTCGGCGCCGGTGTTGTCGCCGACGTAGCTGTCGGGTGTCGTCGCGATGCGCTGGAAGGGCTCGAGCACGCCGCGCTTGTTGTCCCATCGATACGTGTTCACGGTCGAATCCATCTCGTTCACGACGTAGGCATAGGGCGCATGCGGATGAAAAGCGATGTGCCGCGGGATCGCGCCGTAGCGCGCCTTCACGAACGGCGGCTCGCAGCAGGCGAGCTTGCCGTGCACCGCATCGAAGCGGTACACATGAATCTTGTCCAGGCCCTTGTCGGGCACCACCACGAAGCGCCCGGTCGGGTCGAAGATCGCCTGGTGCGGATGCGGTCCATGCTGTTCCCTGCGCCACGGACCCGGCTCCCCAGGCGGTATCACCAGTTCGCAGCGGGTGCCGAGCGAGCCGTCGGCCTGGATCGGCAAGACTGCGACGCCCGGGCCGTTGGCAAGGACCACGAAGCGGTCGGATGCGTCGGTCGTGACGGTGGAGGAATTGTCGCCGCCGGTTTGCTGACTGTTGAGCAACTGCAGCTTGCCCGTCCCGGGATCGCGCGCATACGCAGCGGTCTCGGAGCTGTCGCCGTGCGCAGAGTAAAGAAAGCGCTGGCTGCGGTCGAGCGCGAGGAAATGGGGATTGGGGATGGCGTCGTAATCCTCCACCCGCTGCCATGCGCCGCTATCCGGATCGATGCGAAACACGGCAATCCCCTTGCCGCGCGCCTTGCGCTTTTCGGTCGTGAAGCCACCTACGTAGGCGAATCGGGGACGCATATCAGGCTCCTCCCTGCCAAGTTGCCGCTGCAATGCGTAGATGTCTGCTTCCGCGTGCTGTCTCGCGCGAATCGTACCATCGACGCAGCCCGGCTCGTCGCGCTCGTCATATCGCTTGGCTTAGCGGACAGCGCGGAGGCCGCGATCGAACCTCAGGCATTTGAGTTCCACGCACCTATCGTCGCATCGGGTGCGGACACGAAAAGCGCGGCAGCCCAAGGGGACCGCCGCGCTTTCAACTGCTAGGGCCGCAACATGACGCGGCCACTGTGTGTGATCAGTGCTGCTGACGCACCTCGCCGCGCCATGCACCGGTCTCGGCGCCGCGCGACTCGATGAACTCCTTGAACCGCTCCAGATCACCTTCCACCTTGCGCCCCACCATACCGAGCGCAGAGCCGATGTTCTCCATCGCACCCATGGGCTCGTAGTCGAGCTGCAGCATGAGCTTGGTGGTCTGCGGGTCGAGCTTGTGGAAGGTAACCACACCGGCGTTGCGTGCTCCGGTGACGTTCTTCCACGCGATGCGCTCGTCGGGAATCTGCTCGGTAATTACTGCATCCCACTGCTCCTCCTTGCCGCCGACCTTGGCGCGCCAATGCAGGTGCGAATCGTCGAGCTGGCGGACTTCCTCGACACCTTCCATGAAGCGCGGAAACTCCTCGAACTGGGTCCATTGGTTGTATGCGGTATGGACCGGCACTTTCACTTCGATCGATTTCTCGATGTTTGCCATGGGGTCTTCTCCTCTGCATATCAGGGTTGCAAGTTTGATCCCGCAAGCTGCATGCCTCTGCTGACTCAGGGGGAATGTGGATTGCGGGTCGTCGGGGCCGTAGTCGAGCGCCGCATTGAGCTCGGTTCGAAGCCTCGACGCCAGCGGCTCGGCGTTGTAGCTGTAGTGCAGCCGCCAGGCGCGACTGCCGATCGCCGCCGAAGCTACAGCGTGCGGCTGTCGATCCACACGACGCGTCCGGTGCGCCGCTTCGCCTTGACGCCGAAGTGCATGGCGACGAAGGGGTGCGGCCTCACGCCGGCGCGACCGATCCGGCGGCTGCGTCGATCGGTTCGGTCGAATCGGATAGCAGCAGCTTCAGCAAAACACGCAGCCCCTTGCCGTCCTGTCCATCGAGGTGAAGCAGGCGCACCTCCGGTGCCGCGTAGCGGGCAGCAGACGATTGCGCAGCGACGCGCTCCCAGGCCGCGTGCAGCGCGGCTTCGAGAAAGGCTCGATCGGTGGTCTCGTCGACGATCAGCAGGACGCGGCGCAAGTCGACCCCGGCAAGAAGCTGTTCGATCTCGTACAGGCAGCCCTGATTGTCGGGCGCGAAACTGCGCAAGTCCATCAGCACCGCGTCCGCGCCGGCCGCCAGGCGCTTCATGGTTTGTTGCCACGTGTCGGCGTAGCAGAGGAATTCGTTGACGCGATAACGTCCGTCGGGATCGGGTCCGTGTGCCATTGCGCGCATCCTGCGCTCGAGGTCCGCATCGTCGCGTACGAACCGATGCGACAATCCGCCGCCGACGAATTCCAGGAACTCGTGCGGTTCCACGGTCGAAGCGACCAGATCGGGGCCCGCGATCATGGTGATACTGCCGGCACGCAGCCACGCCTTGGACAGCGCATCGAACAGCTGCTCGCTGCGCCGTCCCAGCGAGAACACGCGCAGCAGGAGCAGCGTCAGCCCGCGATCAGATTCGTGCCGCAGCCACCGGTATCCCTGGACCGCCACGAGTTTGTAGAGCCCGAACGCGGCAAGCCCGGTGAAAAGCCAGGCCCAGCCTTCGAACGAGAGTGTGATCGACTGGACGATGCCGAACACGAGCCACATCGCGTCCAGCATGAGCGCCTGGTCGCTCGTCTTGCGGCGGCGGTAGCGGCTGCCCAGGCGCTTCAGGACGCGCCAGCCGAGCAGCCCGAACAGGCAGAACCCAATGATGAGGATGACGAAGAACATCGCGGTTCCGCCCAAGCCCCACGCGGCGCCGACGTCCACCGCCATCCGCATGCCATAGTCGCTCGCGCCGACAAGGCTGAGCAGAAGCTGCGATCCGGTCACGGCGGCGATCATGAAGCAGAGCACGAGAGGTCCGACCGCGCGCACGCGCCGATGCAGGAATGCGAGGAACAGCACGCTCGGCGCGGCATTGGCGAAGATCCAGAAGAAGCCGAGCTGGCCCAGCGACAACTGCGGATTGCGCACGGCCGCGTACGCCGCGATCAGCATGAGCAGCAGAAAATAGCCGCCGGCCAGCGCATGGCGCTGGCCGCGGCTCAACGCGCTCACGATGCCGACCGCGATCACCGTCGGCCAGGCGTAGCAGACGGCGAGCCACAGGAAACGGCTCGACACGAAACCGTCGCCGCCGGACACGACCATCCAGGCGCACGCGAATACGAGGGCGTAGGCCAGGCCCGCTGCCGCGTAGACATACCCGAGCGCCGTCAGCGAGCGACGCGTGCGGCGATAGAGCGCGGTCTCGTCCGGCTCGCGGCTGCTATCGATGGGCTGGATTCGAAGGGGTTGCGACGAAGCATGAGCGTACGACGGCGCAACCGCGCCGACCCGGGCCGCAGCCGGCGTAGCGCCCGCCATCGAGCGGATCACTGCTCGGCGATAGAGCCAGAGAAGGATGAGCGCCACCGGGGCGGTAAGGATGCCGGCCGCGATGAGGAGCGCGGGCAGCATGCCCGTCGTCACGACCGTGATGTCGCCCTCAGCACCCATCGTCGTCTGGCCGATGCGATCGACGAAATGGGGACGCACACAATTTTGCTCCTACCTGCTGCGCCATTTCTCACGCGCATGAAATTGTGTGCGTCCCCATTTCCGGAAGTTTCTGCGCGGCATGGTAGCAGCAAGGTGGGCAGCGGCCGAGGACCTTTTGCTCGCGAGGCGATGCAAGCAAAGCTTTCACGAAAAACCGTTGCCGTTACCCGGACCACCGGACCACTATTTGAACTTGCCGATGCACATTCTGCACGCGCCCGCGCGCAAGCCGCGATGCGCGCGGTATCATCGGCGACGTAATGACCGGCCGCTGCAAGGCACGGACACGGGCTCGTAGAACGACCCGATCCCTCACCCCGAGCGCTCTCCCGAGGGGAGATGGGAGCATCCGGCGCGCTGGTCGATCGTCATCCAAGTTGCGCAGTTTGATAAGGGATAGCCATGGATATCGGAACGTTTCTGCTAATGCAATCGCCCTCTGCCCGTCCTTCGACGGAAATCTTCGCGCGCGGCGTGGAGCTCGGACAGGCGGCGGAATCGCTGGGCTTTCGCAACGTGTGGCTCGGCGAGCATCACTTTTCCACCTACGGCTATCTGTCGCGCCCGGTCCAGCTCGCCACCTATATCGCGGCCAAAACCACGCGGCTGCGCGTGGGCACGGCCGTCATCGTGGTGCCGTTGCACCATCCGCTGCTCGTCGCGGAAGAAGTGGCCACACTCGATCTGTTGAGCGGCGGGCGTCTGGACGTGGGCTTCGGCCGCGGCTACCAGCACTACGAGTTCGAGCGCTTCGGCTTCAAGCTGGACGAAGCGCGCAAGCGCTGGGACGAATCGATCGACATCATCATGAAGGCGTTCGAGCGCCGCCCGTTCACCTACGAAGGCAAGTTCTTCCAGCTGCCCGAGACCTCGGTCTTTCCGCAGCCGGTGCAAACCCCGCATCCGCCGATCTGGATCGTGGCGCAAAGCCCTTATGCGCTGGAGCAGGCGGTGCGCCAGGGGTTCAACGTGCTCACCGGCGGCTTCGGCATCACCGTCGACATGCTGGCGGAATTCGGCCGGCTGTTCAAGAAAGTGGTCGATGAAGTGAAGCCTCCGCGCCAGCCGAACGTGGGCGTACAGCGCGCGGTCTACGTCACCAAGGACGAGGCCGATGCGCGCGACGCGGCCGAGCACGCGCGCTGGAACATGCGCGTCACGCTGAGTCTGCGCAACCACTACGAAAAGGTCGAGAACGGCAAAGCGATCGCGGTGCCGGCGCCCAAGGAGCCGAGCATCGACGAGCTGCTCGAGCGCCATCTCGTGATCGGCACCCCCGACACGGTGATTCGCCAGATCAAGCGGCTGCAGGACGTCGTCGGCATCACCCACTTCAATTGCAGCTTCTGGATCGGCGACATGGATCAAGCGCGGGTACTGCGCTCGATGGAGCTGTTCTCCAGGGAAGTGATGCCGGCGTTCGTCTGAAGCGCCTAAAGCCCGCCGGCCCAAGCGCCGTATCCGGCGGCTCTCGCGCCGTCGCAGCCGGGCAGCGGGCGAGCTAAGGTCCCGGCGCATCCTGCCGTTATACGACGATGCTCACGTGGAATGCCGGCGCCGGCTGCTGCGGCCGACGCGGATTCCATCGAGCCCGATCGGGCCGCGGTCCGCTGCAAAGCCGCTTCGGCCCAGGCGAGGGAACGCAGCATCATGTGGGAATGGATTGTCGGGAGGCGCAAGCCCAGGCATGCGCTGGATCGCGAACTGAGTACGCCGCGAGCGCTGCGTCGCTTCATCGCGGGGCTCCCTGCGGGTACGCCGGAGGCATCGCTGCAGGCGGTCGCGGCGGTTTTCGAGGCCGCCCGCGAGCTCGGGATCGCACCAGCGGCGCGCTTGCAGGCCCTGTGTGCGCTGGACGAATTCGTACGCAGCTCGTGCCGCGTCCTGGCGCGCCGCCTGCTCGACGATTCGCCCCGGCAGGTGCTGTGCGAAGGCGTATGGAAGCACCTGTTCCAATACTATCGCGCCCTCGATGCCGGCTACACCGCGGCCATTGAAGCGTTCGACGCCGGCGCCTGCGATAGCGCCATGCACGCGCAAATCGCCGTAGCCGCATGCCGCGCCATGCAGGCCATGGCAAAGTGCAACATGCTGCTGCGCATGCGCTACCGCGAACCGTCGGCCGCGTCGTGGCACCGGATCGAGCGCTTGCTCGAGCTCGCGACTGCGCGCTCGGCCGCAAGCGCATTGCTGGCGCTGTATCCCGACGAGCCGGGCGAGACCACGTTAGTGCGCGAGTACCTGGTCGCCGCTGCGTCGGAGACAGCGCCGAACGCGAACCTGTTGCCCGCACAGATTCACGGCGTCGACTTGCTCCTGCGCCGCCATGCCGCGGAATTTCGTCTCGGCGAAAGCTTCGATGCGACAGCCATGCCTTTCGCGCTCGATCCCGCGCGCGACGCCCGGCCGATGCGCTGGCTGGACGGACTGGCCACCCGTCCGGGCATGCGTTTCTTCGGCTTGGGCCAGGCCTACGCACATATCCTGGCCGAGCGCGAATGTGCCGAACGAGCCCGCAGCACGCCGCAATGGCTTGCGCCGAGCCAGCTGTCGGCCGAGCGCTACCGGGAGTTGCTCGCTGCCCTGGCCGCGCAATGGGCCCTCGAGCCACCGGCCCGCCGCCACCGACGCGAGCCGGCGGCCGGCGAAATCCTGGTCGCGCACGATCTCCCGCTCATCCGGCGGCTGATCGGTTTCGGCGAGCTCGCCCGTACCGGGCGCGCGCTCGAATACGACCGCTTCAGCGCCTACGACATCAACGGCGTGGTGCGCGGGCACAACGACGTGCAACTGCGTGCACCCACCGAAACGCGCACGGTTTCCGCCGAAGAGGCGCTGCGCAATCTGGAGACCTTCGAGCGTGCGCTCGAACCGGGAGCGATCGAGCTCTGGCGGATCGCCGACACCAGCGACAAGGGGCTCGGCGCCGAAGCGACCGGCACGATCACCTGGGTGAAGCCGGGTTTGTTGATCGCCTACCGCAGCCCGGACAGCGCGCAATGGGCGCTCGCCGCCGTGCGTCGTTTGAACCGCGCTGCCCATAACACGCTGCAAGTCGGCACGCTGCGAATCGGCATGTACAAGCTTCCGGGCTCCGCGCAGGGCGCCCGGGTCGCGCTGAACGATCCCCGGCAGGTGCCTCGCAGCACGCCGGCCGCACCGGCCTTGCACTACGACGCGATCATGCTCGCGGGCGACCAACCTTCCCTGCTCCTTCCGCCCGGCGTATTCGACCCCGCTTGGCGCTATACGCTTACTGCCGGCAATCGCTGGGACTTCATTCGCATGCGCCGCTGCACCGAGTGCGGGCTCGACTTCGAGCAGATCGACTATACGATCGTCCGGGCGCAGCAGGCCGCCTGACACCTCAACCCACAATCCGGAGTCAAAAGCTTCGTCGCCCCGGATGGATGAACGGGCCCGTGATGTATATCTCTCGGGGCCGCCATGCAAACGTTCGCCGTCGTTCGCCTGCTGCTAGTTTTCATCCATGTCATGGCGTTCGCGCTCGCGCTCGGCTGCGTGTTGCGCGAAGACGCCAAGCTGCTGTCCTCACGCCCGATCGATCCCGAATCGCTGCGCTCGGCTGCACGCCTGGTCCGGTTCGCGCTGATCGTGCTCTGGGCGAGCGGCACGGCGCTGCTCGTGCTCGATACGGGCGGGGTGCTGAGTCGGATCGCCGACAATCCCAAGATGCTCGCCAAGCTGACGGTCGTCTGCGTGTTGACCGTGAACGGCGTGGCGCTGCATTGGCTCGCCTTTCCGGCACTGCTCGGCGAAACCCGGCACGGCGGTTACAGCGCGACGCTGGCCTCGGCGCTGGGCGCCATCAGCGCGGCGAGTTGGCTCGCCGCCACACTGCTCGGCATCGTACGCGCGCATGCGAAGGGATTCGACTACGCCGACTTCATGCTCGGCTACGCCGGCATGGCTGCGATCGCTTTGGCATTCGCCCTGCTGGTCGTGCGCCCGCACGTCGTGCGCAAACTCGCGATCGGACCGCGATGGCACGACCCGCATCTGCCCGCGCGCCCCGCTGCGGATCTGCCGCACCTGCAGTAGCGGGTATTTGACGCCGCATTTGACGTTCTTGGTCGTACTGAAGACAATCGTCTTCGTAGCGTTGCGCGCCGCGCATCCAGCGCCACGGAGACGTCATGAGACCTGCGTTCACGCCCTTGCACCCGGTTTTCGCAGCCCAATGTTCCGGCGTCGACATCGGCCAGCCGATCGACCCGGATACTGCCAGCGCGATCGAACGCGGCATGGACCAGTACGCCGTACTCGTATTCCGGCGCGACAGGCCACTCACGACCGAGCAGCAGATCGCGTTCACTCGCAGCCTCGGCGAGCTCGAACCCGCTTACAAGAAGATTCACGCCGACGAGGGCACGCGGCTGGACAATCCGCGCCTGTCCGATATTTCCAACCTCGGTCCCGGCGACCGCATCCTGCCGCGGGACGACCGCAAGCGCCTGTTCCAACTCGGCAACCAGCTCTGGCACAGCGACAGCAGCTACAAGACCATCCCGGCGCGCTACTCGGCGCTGTGTGCCCATGTGATCCCGCCCGAAGGTGGCGACACCGAGTTCGCCGACATGCGTGCCGCCTGGGACATGCTCGATGCCCGCACGCAGGAAAAGATCCGGGACCTGACCGCCGAGCACAGCCGCATCTTCTCCAAGGGCGCGCTCGGATTCCGTTTCACCGAAGAAGAGGAACGCGCCTTCGAGCCGGTGCGCCAGCCCCTGGTGCGCCGTCATCCGAGCTCGGGCCGGCTGTCGCTGTTCCTGTCGTCGCACGCTGGACGCATTGTCGGCTGGCCGGTACCCGAGGCGCTGATGCTGCTGCGCGAGCTGACCGAGCATGCGACGCAGCGCGAGTTCGTCTACCGCCACAACTGGCGCGTGGGCGACCTGGTGATGTGGGACAACCAGGCGACCATGCACCGGGCGCGCCGCTTCGACGACGAGCAATATCCGCGCGACTTGCGACGCACCACGCTCACCACGGGCGCGCCGGCAATCGCGTTCGCGCACGCGGCTTGATATAGAGGCACGAACACGTCATTCCCGCGGAGGCGGGAATCCAGGATTGGTTTGCTTCCCTGGGCTCCCGCTTGCGCGGGAGGTCGCTTCCGCCACGGCGGGAGGTCGCTTCCGCCACGGCGGGAGGTCGCTTCCGCCACGGCGGGAGGTCGCTTCCGCCACGGCGGGAGGTCGCTTCCGCCACGGCGGGAGCGACGTCGATGACGATTGAGCAAACCGCCTCAGGAACGCCCCTCGCCGCGCTGGCGTTTCAGGAAAAGTATCCCGCACGCCGGCAAGTGCACCACGCCGAAGCCGATGATGAAGGCGAGCACGGAAGCCGCCGGTTCGCGATACATCTGGGCGCCGACGTAGCCGCAGCCGATACCGAGGCCGAACAGGATCGCGCGCGCCGCCATGAGCTTGGTCGCGCCGGCGGTGAAGAGCGGCAGCCGAAGATGAGCATACGCGGCCGCTGCCACGGCTAGCGTGGCGGCAATCGCGGCGAGCAGGTACCACAGCATCTTGGCGGTCCAGCCATGAGGTTGCCTGCGATCTGCACGGCCAATGCCCGCGCGCTGAACGTCATCGGGGCGCCGGCGTAGGCGCAGCCGATACCAGGGCGAACAGGATCGCAGCGCACGAGCAGCCCGCCTGAGTACGAGAACAGCATCACGAAGGGTCATCAGCAAACGCACCGCCCGCCCGCGCACCGCCGCGAGCTTCGCCGGCCCTATGCCGGTCGTGGTATCGTCCGAGCACGCTCAACCCGGCTCCCTGCCCCATGAAGCTCTCGGTACTGGACCAGTCGACCGCGTCGGCCGGACGCACCCAGGACGTCGCCATCCGCGAAACGCTGGCGCTCGCGCGCCATTGCGATGCGCTCGGCTATCGTCGCTACTGGGTCTCGGAGCATCACTCGACCGACACCATCGTCGGCACGGCGCCCGAAGTGCTGATGGCCGCGATCGCAGCGACCACGCAGCGCATCCGCATCGGCAGCGCCGGGGTCATGCTGCCGCATTACGCGGCGCTCAAGGTGGCGGAACAGTTTCGCGTGCTCGAGGCGATCGCGCCGGGGCGCATCGATCTCGGTGTGGGGCGTGCGCCAGGCTCCGATCAGCTCACCGCGCACGCGCTCAATCCGTACTCGAACGCGGCCGAGGATTTTCCCCAGCAAGTGCTCGACCTGCAGGCCTGGGTTGCGGGCTCGCCGCTGCCGCCGGCCCATCCCTTTCGCGCGATCCAGGCCAATCCGCGCGGACCGACCACGCCGGAGATCTGGATTCTCGGCAGCTCCGATTATGGCGCCCAGCTCGCGGCGCATTTCGGCCTGCCGTACGCATTCGCTTATTTCTTCACCGACGGGCAAGGCGTGGAGCAGGCACTCGATCTCTATCGGCGCAACTACCGCCCGAGCGAGCGCCATCCCGAACCGCAGGCGACGATCTGCGTGTGGGCGCTCGCCGCCGACACCGAGGCCGAAGCGAGACGCCTGGCCGCCTCGCGCGAACACACGCGCGTCGAGCGCGAGTACGGCGTGCGGCGCGCGCTCATCTCGCCCGAGCAAGCCGCGGCGCATCCGTACTCGGCCGCCGAGCGCACCTACATTGAATCCCTGCGCCGGCGTGCGCTGGTGGGCACCGCCGAGCAGGTTGCAACGGGCTTGAACGCGCTGGCCGAGCGCTTGCAGCTCGACGAGCTCGTGGTCGTCACCTGGACCTACGACCCCGAGCCACGGCATCGCTCCTACGAGCTCCTGGCTCAGGCGTACGGCCTCACCCCTAGCGAAGCACTCACCGACGGAGGAGATGCATCATGACGTTCAAGATGAATCACGTGCACCTGAAGACCGAGGACCCGGCCAAGACCGCGCAGTTCTACGTCGACACCCTGGGGGCGAAGATCGTGAGCAAGAACGCGACCGGCGGCTACCGGATCGACCTGCACGGCCTCACGCTCAACGTGAGCCGCTT
Source organism: Betaproteobacteria bacterium (assembly GCA_009377585.1). Lineage (NCBI taxonomy): Bacteria > Pseudomonadati > Pseudomonadota > Betaproteobacteria > Betaproteobacteria bacterium. The sequence continues at coordinate 10,699 of WHTS01000080.1, read as the reverse complement.
CCTCGAGCAGCAGAAGCGCGACCAGAAATACGGCATGGAGCACATCGCCATCGACACCGACGAGCTGGACGACCTGGTGGAGAAACTCAAGGGCCAGGGCATCCACATCCTGGAGGAGACCGTGGTGTCGGGCGGACGGCGGGTGTGCTTTTTCGAGGGCCCGGATGGCGTGCAGCTCGAGTTCATCGAGATGAAATGACGGTGCGATAGACCACCCCGTTCGCGACAGACTCGGATGCGATAGACCACCCCGTCCGCGACCGTGTCGCGTCCCGCCCCTCCTCGACGAGGAGGGGAACGCCGCAAACTCTCCCCTCCTCTCTCAAGAAACCCAACCAGGTTTCTTAGCCGCGCCTGCCCGCCTGCGGGCTAATACTGCTCACGAGGAGGAGTGCCCGCAGATGCGGGCGGGGTGGTGTGGTTTGCGCTATGCCTGCGCGACCATCAAGGTCGCATGGTGAAGTTCGATGGGCCGGGCGTCAGCAGCGGCTCGGCGAGGCGGACGAATTCGCACAGGAGCCTGCGGGTGTCGCGCGGGTCGATGATCTCCTCGACCCAGAACGCTTCGGCGCTGCGAAACGGCGAGCGCAGGCGGTTCAACCGGTCCTCGATCTCGGCCAGCTTCCCCTTCGGGTCGGGCGCGGCGTCGATGTCGGCGCGATATGCCGCTTCGATGCCACCCTCCAGCGGCAGCGATCCCCAATACCCCGACGGCCATGAATAGCGCAGCGACAGCCGCCCGGCCGGCTGGTGGATCGCACCGGCTACGCCGAACACGTTGCGCACGATCACACTGCACCAGGGCACGGTCGTCTGGCTGATCGCGGCCATGGCGCGCACGCCGGCCCGAATCGTCGCGGTCTGCTCGGCCTGAAGCCCGATGAGGAAACCGGGGCAGTCGACCAGGTGCACCACAGGCAGATGAAAGGTCTGCGCGAGGTCGACGAAGCGAACGATCTTGGAGCACGCATCCGCGGTCCAGGCGCCAGCATAGTGATACGGATCGCCCGCCATGACGGCGACGCTGCGGCCGTCGATGCGCGCAAGGCCGGTGACGATCGAGCGCCCGAACATGCGGCCCAGTTCGAAGAAGCTGCCGCGATCGACCAGCGCCTCGACAATGGGGCGCATCCTGTATACGCGGCGCCGGTCCTTCGGCACCGCAGCGACGAGCCATTCGTCGCGGCGGTTCGGATCATCTTCGCATGCCAGTAGCGGCGGCGTTGCGTACACCGAGGGCGGCAGATACGACAGGAATCGGCGCGCACAGGTAAATGCCTGCGCCTCGGTGTCGACCGCGTGATCGACGGCGCCGGAACGCGTCTGCACTTCCCAGCCGCCAAGCTCCTGTTTGCTCAGCTTCTGTCCGATGCGCTCGACCACCGGCGGACCGGCCACGAACATCGCCGACGTGGTCTTGGTCATCACCGAATAGTGGCTGGCCGCGACCCGCGCGGCGCCGAGCCCCGCTACCGAGCCGAGCCCCAGCGCCACCACCGGCACCTGGCCGAGATTGACGCTCGCGTACCAGTAACCCTGCGTGCCGCCGACGCGACCCGGCAGGTTCGCCCGCCCCGTGGTTTCGATGGTCTTCACCGAACCGCCGCCGCCCGAGCCCTCGATGATGCGCACGATCGGCAGGCGGAACTCGTGCGCCATCTGTTCCGCCATCACGGTCTTTTCCTTGATGGTCGCATCGGCCGAGCCGCCGCGCACGGTGAAGTCGTCGCCGCACACGACGATCGGCCGCCCATCCACAGTGGCGCGGCCGAAGATGCAATTGGCGGGAACGAATCCGGCAAGCTTGCCGGCAGCATCGTAGCGCGCCTGGCCCGACAGCGCGCCGATCTCGTGAAAGCTGCCCGCATCGACCAAGGCATCGATGCGCTCGCGCACGGTGAGACGGCCGCCATCGTGCTGGCGCTTGACCTTGTCGGCGCCGCCCATTTCGCGCGCGAAGGTCTCGCGCCGGCGCAGTTCTTCGAGTTCGTCTTCCCAGCTCATCACTTGCTCCCCGGCGTCAAACGAACAGTCGATGGTGATGACGCGCGCATCGTCCGTACCGTACGCCCCTCGCATGCCTTCCTGACGATTTTGCTTGTCTTCCCTCTCCCGGAGGGAGAGGGAAGCATATTGCGAATCTTCCGATAAATGTAACGCAATCGGCGCGGCCGCAAGGCCGCACCCGCCCAGCATGCGAACCGGCACGCCAATTTGGCGGATACTGCACGCGCCGAAGTTGCCGTGCGAGCGCAATCGCGATGGACGATGGGGCACCGGCAGCGCATGCGTAACCGCGGAGGAACGCTCTGAACATCTTCATCAGCTACCGGCGCAGCGAAAGCTCGGGCTATTCCGGGCGTATCTACGACCGCCTGCGTGCCGCGTTGCCGGATGCCGACGTGTTCATGGACGCCGAGCGCATCGATCCGGGCGCGAATTGGCGCGAGCGGCTCGCCGAGCGCATCGGCGCCGCCGACATCGTGCTGGTGCTGATCGGCGCCGCGTGGCGTTCGCTTGCCGATGCTTCGGGGATGCGCAGGCTCGACGATCCGCACGACGTGACGCGATGGGAGATCGAAAGCGCCCTCGCACAGGGCAAGCGCATCGTGCCGGTATTGCTCGACGACGCAACGCCATTGCGCCCGGAGGAGCTGCCCGCGACGCTCCAGCCGCTCGCGAGCCTGCAGGCGGCGCGCATTCGCCACGATGCCTTCGAGGCCGGTCTGGAGGATCTGATCGCGCGGCTCACCGGCAAGCGACTGCGCGACGAAGCGGAGACGAATCGCGCGCGGCTGCGCATCGAACGGGCCAAGCGCTGGGGCATCCCGGTGATCGCACTCGCGGCGGTGCTGCTGGCGTGGACGCGGCTGTTCGACCTGGCTGCGCTCGATACGCGCATCGCGACCTGGACGCTCGCGCTCGCCGACGCCATGGCGCCTGTGCCGCTCGATTCGAGCCTCATGCTGGTCGGCATCGGGCCCGAGCAGGATGTGCGCGATCCCGCGCTGCGTGCGCACTTCGGTGAAGCCGTTGCCGCACTCGCCCGCGCCGGCGCGCGCCGCATCGTCCTCGACATCCACTTCCACCAGCCGCGAGCGGCCGATGCCGCGTTCGCCGGTGCGATGCGCGCAGCACGCGACCGGGGAACCGAGGTCTTCTTCAGCTTCATCGATGCGAACGCCGGCAAACCGCGCGCGGTACCGCAGCTTGCAGCTGCTGCAACCGGGGTGGGTCTCGCCTGTGTCGGACGCCGTCTCGGCTACGCTCAAACCGTGGCGCTCGCCTTCGACATCCAGGAAGACGACGGCGGATGGCAGGCGAACGAGCTTGCATCGCTGGCGCTGCTGGGCGCGGCCGGCAGCAGTCGCATCGTGTCGATCGTGCCCGGCGACCACGAGCTCACGCTCGCAGCGGATGGCAAGCCGATGCAATACAACTACAGTGTCCTCGGAGGCGAAGTCGCGGGAGCGCAAGGCTGCCCGGCGATGACCCCGGGAACGCGAACGGCCGAGTTGATCGTTCGCCTCGCGCCGATCGATGCGCTGCGGGCACGTCGCGTCGCGCTGGCCGACGTGCTGGCCGGACGGATAGCGGCCGAGCGTTTCGCGGGCAAGACGGTCGTGATGGGATTCGAAACGCCAGGCGAGTCATTTCGCACCGCGCACGGCTTGGCGCGCGTGGACATGTTCGGATACGAGCTGCATGCCAATGCGATCAACGTGCTGGCAGCCGCTCGCAGTCCGCGCTTCGCGCCGCCGGTCGCACAAGCTGTGCTCGCGGGCGTTTTCGCTACATTCGGCGCCGCTTTGGGAGTAAGGTGTCGTCGGCTGAGCGGTGCAGGAACGTGCGCGCTCCTGGCTGCGGCTGCGGCGGCGTACCTCGCGGCGGCGGTGGCGATCGTCGCAACGGAAGACGTGCTGCTCAACAGCGCGTACGACCTGGCGGCCTTCGGATTTGCCTATGCGCTGTTTCGCCGTCTGGCGAGGAGGTGGCTGAAATGAGCGAGCCCGACGCACCCAATCCGCAACCCGCATTGCCGCAACGGCGCAGGATCGTGCTCGGCGCCGCAATTCTGCTCGGCGGCTGCGCCGAGCCATATCGCGGTCCCGGCACGGAAACGCCCGGCCCGCAGCGGGTTGCGAGGCTCGATGTGCAGGGTCGGGTGGAGGTCTTGCAGGGCGGCCGCGTCGTGGTTGCTCGAGACGGCATGCCGCTTTTCGCAGGCGACGAGATCCGCACGCTGGCTTCGAGCTACGCGCAGTGCCGTTTCGTTGACGGCGCTCGTGTCTGGCTCGACTACGATACGCGCGTGCGCATGGGCAGCGTCTTCACTTTCTTCGGTCGCGTGTTCGCCTCCGTCAGCGGCATTTTCCAGGTCGACAGCGAATTCGTCGCGGCGAGCAGCGAAGGCACCGAGTACACCGTGACGATCGGACGCGGCAATACCGAGTTCTCGGTCGCAGTCAGGAACGGCACCGTCCTGTGCCAGCCGCGGCAAGGCCGCTGGCGTCCCGTGCGTCTTATCGCCGGACAGCGGCTGGTCGGGCGCGGTATGGCCACGCCGCGCGCCGATCGGCTCGACTCGGGCGAATACGAGACGGAGTTCGGCTGGGTGCCCGCCGTTCGCACCACACCTCAGTTCAAGTTCCGTCAGCCGGCACCGGCGCGCGAATCGACCCCGCCCCGGAGGACACCGCCTCAGTCGACGCCCCAGCCGACGCCTCCCGCTACTACGCCGCCGCGGTCGACCACGCCTCCTGCGACCACGCCTCCCACGCCGCCGAGCCAGAGCGCACCGGTGCAACAGTCGCCCAGGTCACGCGGAGGATTGATCGAGCGCATCGAGCGACCGACCTCGCCCGCCCCGAACGATCCTCGCTAACGACAACCGGATTCCCCTACCGGGGTAGAATGATTCCCCCACCTTCGGTATCGGGAGGACATCATGCTGCGACTCTATGGTTCGGCCCGCTCGCGCGGTCTGCGCTCCCTGTGGATGCTCGGCGAGCTTGGCTTGCAGTACGAGCACAAGGACTACCTGCCGCGCTCGGCGGAGACCAAGACGCCCGAATTCCGTGCAATGAACGCGAATGGGCGCGTGCCGGTAATCGACGACGACGGCTTCGTCCTGTCGGAGTCGATGGCGATCAACATGTATCTCGCCAAAAAGCACGGCAAGCTCTACCCCACCGATGCGAAGAACGAAGCGCTCACCTGGCAGTGGAGCCTGTGGGAAACCGACCGGCTCGATCGCCAGATCGTGAACTACGTCAACCACACCAGCGCCCTGGCCGAAGCCGAGCGCAAGCCCGAGATCGCGCAAGCCGCCTGGACCGAAGTGGTGCCCGCGCTCGACGTGCTGGAGGGCGCGCTATCGAAGTCGCAGTGGCTCGCGGGTCCCGATTTTTCGGTGGCGGATCTGAACGTCGCCTCGGCGCTCTACCGCGCGCTATCGGTCGACCTCGCCAAGTGGCCCAAGGTGCAGGCGTGGCTGCAGCGCTGCTGGGAGCGGCCGGCCGCCAAGAAGGCGCGCGCGATGCGGGAGTAAACCACGTCACTCCCGCGCATGCGGGAGTCCAGGAACGGGTCATTGATTCTGGATTCCCGCGTGCGCGGGAATGACGCAAACAGGGCGCCTTCGGCGCACGCCATTCCTGCAAGGACGCACGCCATGAATTTCGCCATCGAAGATTCACCGCAGCAAAGCGCATTTCGGGCCGAGGTGCGCGCGTGGCTGGAAAAGAACTCGCCGCCCGGCATCGAGCACTCCGCCGATCCGTGCGACATGACGCTCGCGCAGTACCAGATCCGGCGCAGCCTCGGGCGGGGCCTGGGCGAAATGGGCTGGCTCTACCCGACCCTGCCGAGACAATACGGCGGCGGCGATCTCGATGCCGAAAAGACCGTCATCCTCTACGACGAGATGGCGCGCATCGGACTCTCGCTTCCGCCCTACTACGACGCGGGCGGCCGCATGGGCGCGCCGACCATCCTGGTGTGGGGGACCGAGGAACAGAAGAAGCGCTTCCTGCCGCCGATCTGCCGCGGCCAGGTGCGCACCTGGCAGCTCCTCACGGAGCCAGCCGCGGGATCGGATCTCGCCGGCATCAAGACCACCGCGATCCGCGACGGCGATGCCTACGTCGTCAACGGCCAGAAGGTGTTCGTCGGCAGCTCGCACGGCGCCGACCAGTCGTGGGCCATCGTCGTCACCGACCCGAAAGGCGAGCGGCACAAGAATCTTTCATGGCTCATGATCCCGATGGACCTGCCCGGGATCAGCGTCGCACCGATGGATCTGCTCGCGACCGGCGGCGAAGGCGGCAGCGGCTCGGGGGTGAAGAACACGGTCTTCTTCGACAACGTGCGCGTGCCGGCGGACCACCTGGTGGGCGGCGAGAACAACGGCTGGAAGGTCGCGACCACGCACCTGGAGATGGAGCACGGCGGTGCAGGCCGCCTGGCCGACCGGCGCGTGGTGTACGAATTCCTCGACTTCTGCCGAAAGCCGCTCGACGGCCACGCCATCGCGGACGATCCCGACGCCCGGGCCGAGCTGGTGGAGATGTTCATCGAAGCCGAGATCACGCGCCTATTCGCCTTGCGCAACCACTGGCTGTCGCACACCGGACAGCCGCGCTCCTACGAAGGCTCGCAATACAGCCTGCGGCGCAAGCTCTCCGGCCTCGACATCGCCGAGCGCATGCTGCGCATCGCCGGTCCCAGGGTGCTCACCAAGGACGAACGCTGGGGGCCGCTCAAAGGCACGGTCGAATACTTCCAGCGCGACGCGATCACGTCGCTGCATCCGGGCGCGACCACCGACATCCAGCGGGTCATCATGGCGCGGCGCATCGGCGTGGGCCGGCGCGAGCGCGAGAAAGCCGGCACGGTTCGATAGCGAGAACGCAAATGGATCTTTCCCTAGACGACACCCAGCAGCTCATCCAGGAATCGGCGCGCGACTTCGTGCGCAACGCCTGCAACCGCGACGCGCTGCTGAAGCTCGACCGCAATCCGGCCGAGACGATGACCATGCTGTGGCCCAAGCTCGCCGAGCTCGGCTGGAGCGGCATGGCGATTCCGGAACAATACGGCGGCACAGGCAACAGCCTGACCGATGTCGCAGTGCTGTTCGAGGAGCTCGGCACCGGCCCCGTGCCCGGGCCGCTTTTTTCTTCCGCGGTCCTCGGCGCGCACATCCTGCTCGAGGCCGCGACGGACGCGCAGAAGCAGGCGTGGCTGCCGGCGGTCGCGAGCGGCGAGAAGGTGCTCGCGCTGGCGCTCACCGAGGCGCAGTACGGCTGGTCGCCGGAGCAGGTGCGCATGGCGGCACGCCAGGACGGATCGAGCCTCACCGTGTCCGGCACGAAGGTCATGGTGCACGACGCGCTGCATGCCACCGACTTGCTGGTGCCCGTTCGCGTCGACGGCGGTTCGGCACACAGCCTGCTGCGCGTGGACGCCAAAGCAAAAGGCGTATCGATCCGCGCGCTGGACGGTTTTCTCACTGCCGTGTGCGAGGTCGTGTTCGACAACGTCCGCGTGAGCAAGGATGACATCGTGGGCGAGCCGGGCACGGCGTGGGCGCCGATGCAGCGCGCGCTCCTGCGCGCGGTTCCCGTGCTTTGCGCCTACAAGGTAGGCGGCTGCCGCGCCGTGTTCGACATGTCGGTCGAGTATTCGCGCGAGCGCTCGCAGTTCGGGCAGGCGATCGGCCGCTTCCAGCGCGTACAGGATCACGTGATCCACATCGTCAACTACCTCGACTCGGCGCGCTGGACGACCTACGAAGCTCTGTACAAGCTCGATAGCGGGCTCGATGCTGCCTCCAGCGTCCACGTGGCCAAGTCGGTCGCCTCCGAGAGCTACATGCGCGCGTGCGACTTCGCCCACGAAGTGCATGCCGGAATCGGCGTCGTACGCGAGTACGGTCTTACGCTGCACACGAAGATGTCGCGCACGCTCTATCACTGCCTGGGCGGGCCGAAGGCGCATCGGCGGCAACTCGAGCGGGCGTTGAAGCTTTGCTAGCGCGTTCACCCGCCTCGGGCCGCTTCCACGGATCGTCCATCGCATGAAGAACGGCCAAGGAGCGCCCATGGGGATCGGTGTCCTTGCTTTGGTGCGAATGACGCCCGATCGCCTCGCTCGGCTGAGCGCCGCCGGCTATTGCGTTCGCGAGGCGAAGCAGTATGCAAGCCGCATGGAGGCATTGCACGACGGCGCCGACGCGGTCAGGGCCGTTCTCACCAACGGCCGCGGCGGCTTGAGCGGCCCGGAGATGGAACTGCTGCCGAATCTCGAGATCGTCTGCGCCACCGGCGCGGGCTATGAGGCCGTCGACCTGCAAACGGCTCGGCGCCGCGGCATCACCGTCGCCCATGGCCCGGGCACGAACGCACCGGCCGTCGCCGACTCCGCCATGTTGCTCGTGTTGGCGACAGCCCGGCAGGTGCTGCAGGCCGATCGTCTGGTCCGTGCGGGCGGATGGCAGGACCAGTGGCGCGTCGAGACGCCGACGGTGTGCGGCAAGCGTCTGGGCGTTCTCGGCCTGGGCACCATCGGCAGCATGATCGCGCACCGCGCCGCACGCGGTTTCGACATGGCGGTCGACTATCACAATCGCAATGCCGTCGGGGCATCGCCTTATCGCTATTTCGGCAGTCTCATCGAACTGGCGACCTGGGCCGATTTCCTGGTTGTCGCTACGCCCGGGGGTGCCGGAACGCGACACTTCGTCGGCGCCGAAGTGCTCGCGGCGCTCGGGCCCAAAGGTTATCTCGTCAATGTCGGGCGCGGTACGGTCGTCGATACGCCGGCGCTGGTCGATGCGCTGCGATCGAAGCGCATTGCCGGGGCCGGCCTGGATGTGCTCGAAGGCGAACCGGGCATTCCAACCCATCTGCCGGAGCTGCTGCAGTTGGACAACGTCGTGATCACGCCGCACTGTGCCGGACGCGCACCGGAGTCGCGCGCCGCGTCGACCGCGCTGCTGCTCGATAATCTGAATGCGCACTTCTCCGGGAAGCCGCTGCCGTCGCCGGTATCGCTGAAGATCTGAGAGCGTGGGGAAGGTTCTGATTTCCCCTGTCAAGGAGGCAGGGAAGGTTCTGATTTCTCCTCCTGTCAAGGAGGGGCGGGACGCGACACGGTCGCGGACGGGGTGGTCGGTTCGGTCGCAGAAACCACACCCCTTGCAGGGCGCGCATCGGCATACAGGCCGATGCCGTTCGCCCGGCGCGGACCATGGTCCGCGAATTCCCGGCCTTACCCCCGGCGCTACGCGCCGCCCCTCCTCATGAGAGGAGGGGATGACGTAAGCCTTCCCCTCCTGCCACGGAGCTCTCATGAGAGGAAGGGAACGCAGCCGGTCGAAGAACTGGTGCCGGCGGGATGGTGCGCAGTCAGTCCCGCGACGGCGCACCCGCCTTCGGACGGCAGCATGCCAGTGCGCCGATATCGCGATCCACACTCGAATGGCCACCCGCAATCCCAGGTATCGTCACAACGTTTACGTCGTGGAGCTCGATCCTCGGGTGCTCAATAGCGCCCGCTTCCGCCGGGCCAATCCAAACCGCGACATGCTGAAGCCCTGCCTCTACGTCGGCATGACGGGGCTCACGCCGCAGCAGCGGTTCGCCAAGCACAAGGCCGGGATCCAGGCGAACGTGTTCGTCCAGCATTACGGCGTTCGTCTGCTGCCCAAGCTCTATGCCTACGCCAATCCGATGCCCTACGAGGCCGCGCGCGAGATGGAAGTCGAGCTTGCGATCGCGTTGCGGGCGCAGGGATATGCGGTCTGGCAAGGATGAATCACGGGCGGTGACAGGCAAGCAGGGACATGGGCTCTTTACGGCGCTGCCGATCGATGCTATTTCATGCGGTGGCGCGCAAGCGGACACCGTGTTCCCCCGGCGCAGAGGCGCACCGGAGCGCCGCAATCGACCCCGATGAGCACGCAGACATCATCCACGCAAATCGAATCGGCCTACGCCTGGACGCGTCTCTGGGTCTGTCTCGCGCTGATGACGATCGGCGGCTCGGGCATGTACACGGTCTCCATCGTGCTGCCGAAGATCCAGGCGGAGTTCCATGTTAGCCGCGGCGAGGCATCGCTCCCCTACACGCTGGCGATGATCGGTTTCGGGCTCGGCGGGGTGTTGATGGGTCGCCTCTCCGACCGCTTCGGGGTGGCGCTGCCCGCAGTCATCGGTGCGATCTTCCTTTGCCTGGGCTATATCACCGCCGGCTCGGCGACGACCATCTGGCAGTTCAGCCTCGCGCAAGGCCTACTGATCGGGCTGCTCGGCACGTCAGCGACGTTCGCGCCGTTGATCGCGGACACGTCGAAATGGTTCACGCGCCGGCGCGGCATCGCGCTTGCGATCTGCATGAGCGGCAATTATCTTGCCGGCGCGGTCTGGTCGCCGGTGCTGCAGCACTATGTCGCAACCTATGGCTGGCGCCAGACCTACACCGGCATGGGCATCTTCTGCGTGGTGGTCATGCTGCCCCTCATCACCGTCCTGCGCCGCCCCGCGCCCGCGCTGTTCGCCGATGCCGCCGCCCCGCAGGCGACACGCGCCGCCGTCACGCCGGCGCCAAGCCATTTCAGCCGCCCGCTCGGTATGTCGCCCGGCGCGCTGCAATCGCTGCTGGGCATCGCCGGTGTCGCCTGCTGCGTGGCGATGTC
>WHTS01000079.1:11662-29177 GCA_009377585.1 Betaproteobacteria bacterium | reverse complement strand
CGAGCGCAAGGTGCCGGCCATTGTGCTGGCGTCGGCCGTGCACGGCGTGGACAAGGATGTGCGCGCGATCGCCGACCAGTTCGCCTCCTACGGCTATATCGCGGCTGCGCCGGATTTGTTCTGGCGCAGCGTTCCGGGCCCGCTCGGGCGCGACGACGATCGCACCCGCAGCCGCTCGCAGCCGCGGCTGGAGAAGATCAAGGCGGGCGAGGCCGACATGGCCGATACGCTGGCGGAAGTGAACAAGCTGCCGCGATACAACGGGCGCGCGGCGACCATGGGGTTCTGCTACGGCGGGCCGTATGCGATCCTGGGGCCGAAGCGCCTGGGCTACGCAGCCGGCATATCGTGCCATGGCACGCAACTGGGCGATTACATCGGCGAGCTCGAAGGCGTCGCCCAGCCGGTGTGCATCCTGTGGGGCGAGCTCGACCATGCCGCGCCGCCGGAGGTGCAGAAGATGTACAAGGCGGTGCCGGAACGAATGAAGAACGTGGAAGTTCACATCTTCCCCGGCGTGCTGCACGGCTACATGATGCCCGACGCCGTCAAGGCGTATCACAAGGAATCGCGCGAGTTCTCCATGCAGCGCGCGCTCTCGATTCTCGAAGGGTTGCGCGCCTAAAGGATGCTCTGAATTACCGTCATGCCCGCGGACGCGGGCATCCAGGACTGCTTGACCGAACTGGATTCTCGCGTCTGCGGGAATGACGACGTGCTGGTTCTTCAGAGATTCCTTAAGCGACTCATGCGGCGACCAACACGCAAGGAGCTCGCCGCGACGATGCACGATCCGCGCGCGTACTCGCCGCGCGCGACTCAAGGCGTAATACGAAGGTCGAACGCGCGGCGTAACGCATTGAAGCAACGCTGCAAGACGGTACTTGTCCGCTCTCGCAGCGTGCATTAGTCCTTGTCTCGCGCCGATCACCGGCGCAAGATCGCTCGGCGTCGCGGGATTCATCGAGGCAGCGGCCCGCAAGCATCGCTGGCCCATGTTTCGGCACTTCACGATCGCCGGCCGCATCGACGCAAGCGCCGCATATACCGACGTGTGCAGCAGAGTTCAGACCTTCGGCTAGGGGGGACGAACCGGTGGAGGGATCGCGATCCGCTATTGCGTTCACGGCCGCGCACGCTGCGTCGGACGATCTGCGGCATCTCAACCTGATCGGAGAATCGGCAGGGTTCCAGGAGGTGCTTCGCCTCGTGCGGCGGTTGTCGCAATGCGACGCGACGGTGCTCATCGAGGGTGAGACGGGAACGGGAAAAGAGCTGGTCGCACGCGCGCTTCATTACCTCGGCAACCGCCGAACCGCGCCCTTCATCGCGGTCAATTGCGGTGCGATTCCCGATTCTCTGGTGGAAAGCGAGTTCTTCGGTCATACCAGTGGCGCCTTCACCGACGCCAAGCAGGCGCGCGCGGGAGTGGTCGCGCAGGCGCAGGGCGGCACGCTCTTTCTCGACGAGGTCGATAGTCTCAGCGCGAGGTCGCAGGTTTCCCTGTTGCGCTTCCTGCAGGATTACGAGTACCGGCCGGTCGGCGGCAGCGCATCGAAGAGCGCCAATGTGCGCGTGGTGGCAGCGAGCAATGCCGACCTGGAGCAACTCGTCGCCGCGGGCTCGTACCGGCGCGATCTGCTGTATCGGCTGAACGTGTTGTCGGTGCACTTGCCGCCGCTGCGCGAGCGCGGCGACGACGTGAGGTTGCTGGCCGAGGCATTCTTGCGCCGCCTGAGCATCCGGCACGCGACGGCGCCGAGGACGTTGCACCCCGACACGCTCGCGTTCTTCCGCAGTCACCCGTGGCCGGGCAACGTGCGCGAGCTGGAAAACCTGATCCAGCGCGATTTCCTGCTCTCGGACGGCGATCAGATCCGGATCTCGGCCACCGCCGGCAGCGTGGCGGAGGTGTCGAACGGCGCATCGCAGCCCTTGACGAAGCACAGCTTCCAGCAGGCGAAGGCGCGAGCGATCGCGCAATTCGAGCGCGCGTACATCGGCGAGCTGCTGGAGCGCACGCGCGGCAACGTCAGCATGGCGGCGCGATTGTGCGGCAAGGAACGCAGCCGCCTGGGCAAGCTGCTGAAGAAATACGGACTCGATCGCGCCGACTTTTGCCGCGGTGGTTGATCGCGCCGCCGGTCCGATTCACGCGCATCGACGCCGCTCACGATCCATCCGCCGACTTGCGCGTGGCGGCGATCTATGACGGCCGCGTAGCGGGAGCCTGGAACATTGCGGCGGTCACTTCGAAACCAACGGGCGGCAAATCGAGCGTTCCGAGCCATTGCCGTTCCGGGCCGCTGTTCTGTTCCTCGAACGCCAGCGCGACGCTCAACACGTAAACACCGGCCCCGAGCGCCCAGCTCCGGCCACCGACTGCGACCAACGCCAGGGCGCGTTCCCGAGTCGGGATGGCGGCGGCACGGGTATCGATCCGCAGCCCGATGTAGGCCTCCGGTGGCACCATCGCCCAATGCGGGGCGGGCATCGGGCCGCTCGACGGAAAACCTGCCACCGGCACGGGCGTTCCCGCCGCATCGGAGAGCCGGGCATCGCACCGCGGTTGGCTGGTGAGCACGATCGATTCGAGGGCCTCGTTCTTCAGCTCGGCATGAATCGCGTGCCGCACACCGAGCTCGAGCGCCTCGAGCTCGATGACCAATCGTCCCGACAATCCGTTGGCCGGCTTCGACCAGTCTCCGCGAGAGCTGCCGGTGGCTGTTTGCGGCATGGTCGTCAGCCCGCTGGTGGCAGCGCGCGATGCGCGGCCTGCGGCTCGGCCGTATGCCCGCGCAGCGAATCGTGCCTCAACACGTGGTCCCGTCGATGCGACGGCAGAAGGGGCCTGCGCCGTTCTTCTCGATCGTCGCGTCGCAGAAGAACGTCGAAGTCGCGTGATGGTTCGCGGTGGCGAACGGTGTGAGAGGGCCGCCGGCGACGGTGAATTCCCAGGGTATCGCCCACAGGAAGTCCGACGTGCCGCAGGTCGGGAAGCCGAACAAGGTGCCCGTCGATGCGAGCTGACCCGTGGTGATATTGTCCACCGGAGGACTGACCGGCGTGCCAGTGGCCGCATTGCCGCCATGAGCGGGCCCGAAAATACTGACCGGATGCGCCAGGCCGGCAAACGGCGACTGGAAGCTTCCGGCCGGGGTCACGACGCTGGCTATCGTCCCTTCGCTGAATACGACGCCCTGGAACGAGACATCCCGCGGATCGAGGAACACGTTGGCCTGGAAGCCGGCACCCCAGGTTCCCGCAGGTACGGTTCCGGGGTTGGCAAAGCTTGGCGCCGTCCCCGGGACCTCGACCATGCGAACGCCATTCGGTTGGACGATGGAAATCGGATGCGCCGACACTACCGTCCCCGCCGTGGCGCCGGCCGCGACCCGGAGCTCCAGCCGGACACTACTGTCCGTCGCTGCTGGCGCGGTGTAGGTGGCCGTTCCGGCGGGCGTGACGCCTGCCAACGTCCCGCCGCCTGAAGCAAGATTCCACTCCAGCCCACCAAAATCGGCCGCCGGTCGAGGCGGGAGTGAAACGAAGTCGAGATTCACAGTTTCACCGACCCCGAAGCGCGTCGAACTGCGGCCCGCAAAGTTGTCCGCTGCGGTCAACGTTCCGGCGACGAGCGGAAGCGGAAAGATGCTCGCCGAGCTGCTGACGACCGCATGGCGATTCGCGGCTGCGCCAGCGCCGAAATCGGTCGACTCGCCGTGGGCGACCACTTCGATCCGGACCGCCGGGATGCCCAGGCGCAAAAGCTCGGCCCGCACCGCTTCGGCGCGATTGCACGACAAGGTCCAGTTCGGCTCTTGATCGCCGTCGGTGCTGGCGTAGCCGTGGATCAGGATATCGTCGGTGCCGCCGGCGAGCAGCCAGGCATCCCGGAACGTGGTCAGTTGCGCCGTATGTCCCGCGTCGATGGCGAACCCGCTCACGGAAAACACGATATCGGTGCCTGCCGGAGCGCCTGGGGTGAGGTCCGTGTCGCATGGAAATCCTTTTGGAATGAAGGCAGGATCGCCTGCGCGCTGAACGACATCGGCATTGCCCGAGTGGACCATTTCTCCGGCTGTAGCGCTCGAAGGCTCGTCTGTAAGCGCGGATCTCGGCGCGGCGCCCTGCTGCACCACGTGCGTCAGCTCGTGGGCGAGCAGCCGGCGGCCTTCGTACGTTTCCGGCGCGAACTGTCCCGGTGCGAACACGACATCTCGTCCCACCGTGTACGCCCGGGCCGCCACGTCGCGCGCCGAGCGTCCGGCGGCCGCGTCGGCGTGCACGCGCACGCCGGAGAAGTCGTGGCCGAAGCGGGATTCGAAGAAATTGCGCGCGTGCCCGGGCAGCGGTTGGCCGGCGGAGGCGAGAACGCTGCGTATCCCCGTGGACGCGCCCGCTGCGGAGTGGGCGTGGGCGCTCGCGGATTCAGCCTTGCCTTGCACCTGCAAGGGTTCTTCGTCGTCTTCGTGCTGCTGACAGGATCCGTCGCAGGCGCGCTGCAGGGTAGGCTGTGCATGCCTCGGTGCTGGTTGCGGGATCGGCATGCGCATGATGCGATCGGCCATGGCATCGGCCTCGCGCTCGAAAACATCGCCCGGCTCGCCGATCTTCAAGTCGGTCTTGGCCTGGCAGCGCGGACACCCACCGCCGCAGGCGCAGCGATCCGCGCTTGCCTGCAGGCCGATCGTTCCGGCAGGCGTGTGGTGATCGATCGTGGCATGCGCACGACCGGCGCGTTGCGGCGATCGCGAGGGGGCGTTTTCGACGGCGTGGGCGGCTGAGGTCAAGCCTGCGCTCCTTTCCATATTCGATTGCGCTCGCCGCGACGAGTTCGGCTCTTCATCGCGTCCTTTCCTCGTCGTCGGCCGCCCGCGGGCGCTTGATCAACGCGTTTTCTTGGCGGGCGTCTTGCGCCTCGGCCGGGTGCCGCCGGGCGTTGCCGGAGGCGTCCGCGCCAGGACTTGCTTCGCCATTTCGGTCAGCCGGTTGGCGGCGTCCCGGCTGCCGACGATCTCGGCCAGCTTGGCCGGATCCGCTTCGACGATGGCTTCCACGTCAGCCACACCCCCGTCCATGAGCCGCTTGCGGGTCTGGTCGTCGATGTCGAGCCGGTCGAGCGACGTGCGCACGCGCGGCGGCGTCGGTGGTTCTGGTGTCGGCGGTTGCGGTGCCGGTGGTTGCGGCGTCGGCGTCGGTGGTGCGGGTGGTGTTCCTGGACTCGGCGACACAGGTGGTGTCTCCGGACTCGGTGGCGTTCCCGGGGTTGGTGGTGCGGGTGGCGTTCCCGGGGTCGGCGGTGCGGGCGGCGTCCCCGGGGTCGGCGGTGCGGGCGGTGTGCCCGGGGTCGGCGGTGCGGGCGGTGTGTCCGGAGTTGGCGGCGTACGGCCGCCGAAGATCACGGTGCCGTCGATCGCGACCGATTTCGGCACGACGTGCACCGGCACGGTCAAGGTCACTTGCAGCGCCGCGTCGGGTGTGAACCTGAGGGCGGTCTTGTCGCGCAGGACCTCCTTGCCGGCAAGGTCGACCACGCGCGCAAACAGGTCGCCTTCCTTGTTCAGAACCGCCGTCTGTCTTTCGTCGTACGCGGCGCTGAAGAACCCGGAGGCGTCGGTGAGTCCGACGGTTTCCACCCGCGTGCCGTTCGCACGCGTGAGCTCGACCGAGTAGTCGGCCAGGCCCTGTCCGCGCTCGTTGATGAAACGCCCGCTGAAGGTGGCACCGCTTGCCGGCGTGTCCGGAACGGTCACGGCGACCGCCTCGGCGCTGGCCGCGAGCACCCGGTTCGTTTGCGCGCCGGCTTCGCCCTGCGTGCGCAAGGCAACCGTGACCGGATGATCGCTTCCATGCTTGACGGCTACGCGGGCGGCCTCGAACTGGTAAGCCTTCGTGGCCGCAACCTGCGTGGCGTTGATGGCGCTGACGGCAGTAGCCGCGCTTTGTTGCGCCACACCGACGAGATCCGCGCCAGTGAATGCGTCCTCGGGCAGCGTGCCGCCCAGTTGATCGGCATGGGTGCCGAGGACGCTCACGAGGAATTGTCCGACGCCCGCATTCTCTGCGAACAATCGCTGGCACTGCGCCAGATCGATGACCTGATTGGGCTCATCGACCGTGGGCAGCGCCGCCGCGCCCGCCTGGGGCAGCGCGACGATGCAATGATCGGCCTGGTTCAGGGTCGTCATGTTCATGCGCAGCGCCTGCGTGTACAGCGACAAAGTACGCTGCACATCCTCGCGAAAACGCGAAGCCGTGGCGCGCACGCTGTCGGCCAGCAGCATCGCATTGGCGAAGAACGGATCGCTTCGATACACCGACGAGGTGTTGGAGGCGTAGCCCAGATCGTCGACGGCGATCAGCATCTGCGAGGTCATCGAGCGGTTGCCGATGCCGAGCCGCACGTAGTTGTCGTCGAACAGCGTCTCTCCACCCGGCAGTGCCCGTTCGGCAAGGATGGCGTAGGCTCGGCCGGCGGCGAAGTCCGATGCCTGTCCCAGATAACCGCCGAAGCGGCGCGCGAGCAGGCGGTGAATGCCGCCCAGATTGTAGATGAGCGCCCCGCCGACGGCGGTATCGAAGAAACCGAGCAGGCCGGTGAATTCGCTGTTGAGATGATTGTTGGCGACCGACACCGGGCCGAATGCGAACGCCGTCAGCGCGCGTCCGGCCGGCTGGTCGACGCGGTTGTCGTGCACGCGCAGTGCCGCGTTGCGTCCGCTGGACGTGGATAGCCGCGTGGTGATCGCACCGGCGAACCGGACATAGATGCCGCCGCGAATGCCCGCGCGGCGGTTGCGCTCGAAGTCGGTGGTGGTCGCGCCATTGGCCGCGAGCACGTTGTCGGTGACTTCGATGTTGTCGCCGTAGCCCACGAACACGCCGCACACGGGATCGACCGCGCGCGGTCCGTTCTCGTAGATATGGTTGCCCGCAACGACTGCGGCCTCGACGATCGCGAGCGAGATGCCACCGCGGCCAATGAATTGCGCGTCCTCCAGCATCGCTTCGGTGAACGGGTTGCGCAGGTTGTGGTGCAGGCGGTTTTCGCGGATCACCAGGTCGCGCACCGGGTCGGTCGCGCGCAGCAGCGGCACGAGCGATAACGTCAGCAGGAACGCGTCGATGTAGGCGAGCAGCGCCGCTCGCGGATTGTTGGCCGGGATCGCGCGGGTGGGACCGCGCACGCTGGCGCCTGCGCGCGGCGCGAAACCCACGCCGGACAGACCCATCATTGCGATGTCGTTCGCCTCGATAGTGATCTCGTGCAGGAAACCGCGCGTGGTAACGCGATCGCGCAGGCCCAGCGTGACCGCATTGACCAGCACGCCTTCGTCCCGCGCTTCGGTCACGCGCACGACACGGTATTGCGGCGATACGTCGAGCGTGTAGTTACCCGGTGCGGCTTTCACGCTCGCCATGCCTTGGGTATCGGTGCGATCGGCGGCGGCCGCCTCAGCTTCCAGGTATACGTCGACCTCGGGCAGCGGTCGGCCTTGCTCGTCCTGCACCAGCGCGAGGAACTGGCCGTTGGACGTCACATTGACGCTGGCGGGCGCCGCGATGTCGACGTCAACGGCCACCCCGGGCGTTTCGGGGGTGGGCCGCGGCGGCGCGTCCGTCGCGTCGAGATCTCCACCCAGCGTGATGCCGTTGCCGGCGCCGCCAGCGATCTGATTCTCCAGGATGCGTACCCGCTCCGATCCGGCCCGAACATGGATGCCGCCGAGCGCGCGGTAAGGCTGCCTCGGTACCAGCTGCGCGACCAGGAATCGCCACGCGCCAACCGCGTACTGGATGATGAGGTCGGGATGCAGATAGAGAATCTCGGGCCGCGCGCAGGGATCGGCCGGATCCGTCGTCGGGTCATCGCTCGGCTCTTCCGGCTCGTCCGGCGTCGTGTCGATGAAGGGCAACAGCAGCAGCGTGTTGCGTTCGACCAGCGCGTCGTCGGCGGCGAGCGAGACGGTGGCGCGCCCGTCGACGGTATCGAGCAGGTGCAGCCGGTTGTTCGCGACGACGAGCTCCGCGGCGTTGGTCGCGCGGATCGCGTTGCTGCGCGCGACCATGCGATTGTCGTGGATGCGCAAGTCCTTGCAGGCGTCCTCGCTCGATCCGTCGATGCGCACCGCGATGCCGTCGTAGGTGACGAGATCGAGCTCGCACACTTCGATTCCCGTGCAGTCGACGAAATGCAGGATGGGCTGCGCGCGCGTCTCGGTGCGCGGCAGCACGAGCGAGCGCCAGCGGCAGCCGTGGATCTTCACGTTGCTGCGTCCTTCCAGGCGCAGGTTGGCACGATGCACGCCGGGCAGCAGGCACAGCTCACCGCCGGCCGCCGGCAGGTGCGCGGCGGCAACCTCGAGCGAGTTGAAGTCGCCGAAGCTCGACACACCGTCCCCGATCAGGAACGTGCAGCAGGTCTTCTGGTTGGTGAGCGGACGGAAGCGCTTGCGGCAATCTTCGATGGTGCCCGAGATCTCGGTGTTGCGCCGGCCCGTCCAGTCGATCTCGGCGAGCGGCACGCGGTGATAGACGATCCCCACCGGCGGCGCGTCGTCGATCAGGACGTCGGGATTGGCGATCTCGCCGGCGCGCACGGTGAAATTCCAGTAATCGCCGGGGTTGAACAGGCCGGCGGCCGGCGTCTGGAACGCGAGCCGGATCCCGTCGCGCAGCTCGACCGGATCGGCCGCGTTCGTGTAATCGGCGATGTCGGCGATCCCGTTCCACAGACGGAAGAACACCGGCTCGGTGGTGGACGGAATGGCGCCGAAGCTCGCCGGCGAGGCGAGCTCGAGGTCGTGATCGGTGTTGAGCGTGGCCATCGTGCCGTAGACGACGACCCAGGCCCCGACCAGCGGATCGTATTGCAGCGCCTCGAGATAGAACTCGGTGAGCCCGGAATTGACGATCGCTGCGCGCCCGGCATCGAGCACGACGCGATCCGGATCGGTGGTGGCATCGAAGCGGCCGCGACCCACCAGGCCGCCGTTCCATTGGCTCCACTTGAAGCGTGCCGGTGCATTCGGCGGCGTGTGCGCGACCTCGATGCGATAGAGGCAATGCTCGAACCCGGTATAGCCGCCGCCGCCGACCACGGGGCAATCGCCCGCGATCGCAACGACCGGGGCGAGCGATACCGTGAGCCGGCCCTTGGACGACGGATCGTCGCGCAGCCGCCCGATGATCGTGCTGCAATCCTCGCCGCGCGCCAGGCGCAGCAGCCGGATGCGGAAGTTGACGAAGGCACGTTCGGTGGTATCGGGGCCACCCAGGGCCGGTTCGATCAGGCGCTCGGGATACTGGAAGCCGTGCACCGATTCTTCCGACACTTCCAGAACGACCGCGTCGCGTACGCCGTCGTCGATCTGATCCGGTGTCGGTATCGGATCCGACAGCGGTGGACCGAAATAGGCGGCGAGCCGCTCCACCGGCGCTTGCGGATCGGGCGGATCGCCGGCGAGGCGCGTGAGAATTCCGTCGGCCCAGGCGCGTCCGGGTCGCAGCCGCACATGCACCGCGCCGTCGACCACCGCGGCCGACTCGACGCGGAAGCCCTCGGGTTCCGCCGCCGGCACGGCGCACACGCCCGCGCCGATGATGTCGCGCCCGGCCTGGCCGTTCCAGGCGAGCTCCTGCAGCTCGCCTTCGGTGAAATCCTTGTCGGTGGACACGCGGCCCTGCTGGTGCAGCACGCCGCTCAAGTTGCGCAGCACGCCGTCGGCCGGCCGATCAACCGCACGTTCATGCTGATGCGGATCGAAGTTCAGTACCGAGAAATCGCCTTGCATAGCGTGTCCCCTGTCATGTCACGGGCACGACCAGCGCTCGCACGCCGACCGGCATGAACTCGCGCAACCGCACCTGCAGATTGGTCCACTTGTGCGCCTCGAGCAGGAAGCCGAAAGCCCCCATCGCGTCGTCATCCGGTCCGAGCTCGCGCACCCGGCGATCGGTCTCGCGCGCGAGCTGTGCATAGCCGGGGTCGTTGAAGCGCTCGGCGGTGAAGACGATGCGCGCATCGGGCGCGTGCACGCAGAAATGGTTCGGCGGCAGCCGATCGGCATCGGCGCTGAACGCGCTCCACTTGATGCAGCCGTGCTGGTTGTCGAGCACTTCGAAGCGCTGCGTGAAGATGCCGCCCAGCCCGCCGACCGCCGCCACGCGCACGGGCCCGAAGCAGGTCAGGCCGTCGAAATCGAGCGACGCGCCCCAGTCGTTCACGGGGTCGGTTGCCGCGGCGATGGCGAACACGCCGCTCGGTGCATCGTCGAATCCCAACCCCGCATCGACGATGCTGTCCTCGATGTCGATCCGGTAGCGTTCGTCCACGGCGAGCGAGCCGGTGATGGAACGCTGCAGCACGATGTCGGGCGTTGGGACGAAGTCGGCTTCCTCGTTCGCATCGGTAAAGCCGTAGCCGTCGAGCAGACGCAATGCCAGTTGCATGGGCGCGCGCGAACCGTCGCGCAGGCTGTGCCCGCCCGGTGCCAGCGTGCAGCCGACGATCTCGAGCCGCGCCACCGCCGCGCGATCGATCAGCGCCGAAGCGGCGGGGAAGGGAACGGCCTCGTCGGGCGCGAGGTACAAACCTTCCAGCCGCACCTGCGGCTGATCCGGCGTCGCTGCGCCCGCGGACACCGGCCGCAGCGATAGCGGCTGCGCCAGCAGCAGGATCGGACGGTGGCCGCTCGCCGCACGAATCGTGAGCGACTGGGCGAGGCGCAGGGAAACGGTGCCGTCGATCGCGGTGCCGGGCAACGCCGAGAGGTCGATGCGATGGACGAGGCTGTCCTGGATCTCGATCACGACCGGTTCGGTCGCGATGGCAAGCCCGTTCAGTGCGGCCTGCAGCGTGATGCCACCGGCAACGTCGCCGACCTGGCGCAGGTCGATATCGCTCCCGGGCTCGGCCGGTGTGCGGGCGACGGGATGCGCGCCCACCGGCCCGACTGCACCATACGTGAGACTCACGAACATGCGCGATAGCGGTGTGCCGTTGTCCAGCACGATCAGCTCATCGGCCTGCGCCGCGGTATCGAGCCCGAAGAGGACGCGGCCCATGTCCGGATCGATGACGATCTCGCCGCTGGCGAGCGGCCGGCGCAGCCCCGTTTCCCAGGCGCACAGATTGTCGCCGCGGAAACGCCAGCGCCATTCGGTCTGCGGCGCCGGGGGAACCAGCAGCGGTTCGAGCGTCTGCGGCATGAACAGCGTCAGTCCGACGTCGCCGAGATCGAAGCCGGTTGCGGGCGTGGCGGTCGGATCGAAGAAGTCGACGGCGACGTACGCCTCCGGATGGCCCGCGGGGGTGTCGCTCGTGATGCGCGCATCGAGCATGGGCCCGGGAACGGCGTCCGGCTCGGTCAAAGGCGAGACCACGCCACCCGAGATGCCAGGGCGCAGGAACCCGGGGCGTCCAGTGTTGAACAGGCGCACTGGAATATCGAGCGGATGCAGATCGAAGCGCAGCGCGAACTGCGCGAGACCCGCAGGCTGCGGACCGAGATCGATGGCTCCCTTGGCGAGCGGCAGCACGCGCGGCAGCCGATAGGCCGCAAGCCGCCACAGGAAGATCGCGAGATTCGGCAGGTTGATGTGCCGCACGTCGTCGAGCGCAGGCTTCACGTCCGCCGTGTAGGCGAAGGTGTCGAACGGCGTGCCGAGGAGCGCGAGCGCGGCCGGATCGCGGATCGGCGCCGTGCCGCCGCGCGGTATGTCGAAGCGCGTCAGCGCCATATTCCCATACGGCGGCTCTCCGCCCGCATCCGGGCGCTGATGATTCAGGTGCTGTGTCCAGCCCAGGTTCTCGCGCAATTCAACGCTTCGGCAGGTCCAACCGGTGAGGTTGACGGCCAGGCGCTCGATGGCGCCCAGCGTGCCCTTGCGCCGGCGCAGCGCGATGGTGTCGGCGACATCGGCGCGCAAGGTGCGCGGATCGCCTTTGAGGTGCGTGGTGCCGAGCAGATCCGCGAGGTAGGGAATGACCCAGTCGTCGCAGGTGTCGATGAAGTGGTCTTCGTAGAGCTGGCCGACGTTCTGATGCAGGGCCGAGAACGTGCTTTCGATCGCGGCCAGGTAGGCGCGCAGTTGATTCGCGGGCGTCTGTTCCGCATCGCGCGTGCGATAGATTTCGGGCAGGCGCTCGAACAGCGGGACCGTGTGCCGGGCGTTCATGCGCATTCTCCCGCGGACGGCTCGGCCACTGAGCTCAGGGTGAGATGCTGCGTAGCGAGCTGCAGCAGCTCATGCGCGCTGCACGGCAGGACGAGCGCCGCCGATCGGGGCGCGGCGGGCAGCACGAGCATCGCCGGATCGACCACGCCGGAACCGAAGCGGCCAAGCGCGGTGACCTTGCACCAGAGCACGCCGGCCACGTTCTGCAGGCGGCCTTCGATGCGGCTCGCATACTCCCGATCGCCCAGCCGGCGCGCGCGAAGGCCGAACAGGCCGCTGCGCTCGGTGGCCGGATCGCCCGCAAGGCCGAGCGCGGCCCGCAGATCGCGCTCCACGTCTTCCTGCCGATAGGTCGGGTCGCGCGCATAGGCGAGATCGAGGAAGACGTAGCGCAACAAGGCCTGCTGCACGACCAGCGGGAAGCGATCGGGGCCCCGGCAGCGCTGTGCATGCGCGAGTGTGGCGCGCACTTCGGCGAACTCCGCTTCGCGTCCGGCTTCCAGCAGCACGCGCAGGATGACGGCGGGCACGCCGGCGTGCAGGTCCCAGGCAGCAGCGGCGGTGACCACCCCCGGGACGCCGAGCGTCTCGGTCTCGTAGTCTCGGATGCTGACGAGCCGCCCCAGGCTCTGTACCTTGCCGGGCGCTGCCTCGCGCGCTTTTTCGCCGTCCTCGGGCTGCGCGCCGCCGGACACGATGCCGGCGAGCGAGACCTTGTCGAACCCTGGCGGGCGTTGCGCGGCTGTGGGTGTCGTATCGGGCTTGACCGCACCATGCGCGCCGACGCCGCTGCGATAGACGGCAATGACGTTCTTGATCCCTGATGGCAGGCGCGCGCCGGTTTCGCCGTCGCCGAACTGCACGAAGCTGCGGCCCTCGGCGTCCTCGCGCACGATGTAGATCGTTTCCTCGGCGCCATGACCGTAGAACGCATCGACCCGCGTCCAGAGCCGGCCGCCGACCCAGATCTCGAGCTCGGGTGTGTGCGGCGGCACGGCCGCCGAAGACAGGAAATAGGTGAGCGGCGACTTGGGCAGCGGAAACGTTTGCCACATCTGGCGGCTGTCGCCGTTGCCGAGCGTCGCCTCGCGCTCGGCCTTGCCTTGCGAGGCATCCACGAGGTTGCCGAATACGGTCACCGTCGGCGCGGCCTCGTCGAAGTCGGCGCGTACGAACGGCGCCGGCGAACGATCGAAGCTCAAGGGCCACATCTTCGGCGCATCGGGTGCGGCGGAAACGAAATCGGTTGCGGCGTTGGTGCAGCCCAGCTCGACGCTGCGGCCGTCGTCGTGCAGGAGATAGAGCTTCCGGTCCGCCAGTGCCTGCGCTTGCCGCGCGCTGCCGAAGAAGTACAGCGCGTGGGTGCCGTTGGCGAAGGCGCCGCCAGGCGGATTGGAGACCGGCTTCAATGCGAGCGGCGGGCTGGTGACTTCGTGGATGCGGTAGTCGCGCACGTCGGCCACCGGCCAGGGATCGATCTCGTGCTTGATCAGGGCCTCGTCTAGCGTGATGAACGTGGCCGGTCCGGTCAGGTTGCCGAATGCACAGGTACTGGCGCGGATGGAGCGGATGCTGCGCACCACGCTTAAGCCGAGCTTGGTATCTCCCGAGGTCGCGGCCACTTGGGTCTCGATGATAAGCAGTGCGCCGGCGGACAAGTCGGGCACTTCCTGATCGAGCGGAATCGACTCGGGCAGCAACGTGCTGGGCACCGAGATGCTGGGATGGCCGCACTCGACATGAGGGTGGCGATCGTATTGCGTCGTCGATTCCCGCGCGCCGGTAATCGTGCTGCCGTTCAAGACGTTGGTGATGGTTTTTGGCGGGGCGTTGTGACCGAAGTGACGGAAGCTGCGATTGATCCGGTATGCGGCCACGGGCTGATTCCAGGCGTTCAGCAGCGGCGGATCGAATTCGATCAGCGTGCGATCGAGCAGCCGCGTTACGGTCTTGACCTTCACCACCTGCGGCGCATCCTGTTCGGTCAGCGTCGATCCCGTGCTGGTCCAGGAGGGCTCGTCGGGCAGCAGCATGAGCCGATCGCCGGGCTTCAACTCGAAGCCGATCGCCGGACTCGCCAGCTCGAACGCTTTAGCGCCCGCGGCCAATGTGGGCGCATAGTGGCGAGCGCGATAGAGATGGAAGCGGCCGAGGTGCGGCCATGCGATGAGCTCGGCATCGGTCTGGAAGTCCGCCGGGACGTCCAACGCCTCGAGCTCGGCCTTGACCGCGAAGCCCTCCGGGATCGTGACGGCCTTGTCGCCGCGTGCCTCGAAGGCCAGCGTCGCCCGCCCGCCGATGCCGGGCGCGAGCCGATAGCCCGTGAGCCGCACCAGCTCGGCGACACTTTCGCGCCAGGCGGCGGTGCGCAGGTACGCCTCGTTCGCGTAATGTTCCTGGTAGAACGTGAGGATGTCGCCGAGGAGCGCGGCGCCTTGCAGCAGCGCAATGCCAGGATCGTCCGCATCGCGGTGGGTCCAGGCGATCAGCTCGGGCGCGGCATCGATTCCGCGCATCATCGCTTCGACGAAATCGGCGTAGCGGCCGATCCGGTAGGCGATGCGCGGCAGTCCCGGCCGGTTCTCCACCCGCTTGGGGAAGACGAAGGGATCGGTGATGAGCGGATTGCAGGCCATCGTGGGTTCCTATTGGCACGGCGTAAGCGGCCGACAAGCCGCTGCACGCAATGCGCTCCCCTCTCCCTCCGGGAGAGGGGCTGGGGGTGAGGGAGCGAGCGTGCGTGCGATAGCCATCTCAGGAAGCTCGCTATTGCCGGCCACCCTGGATCTCGAAGCGGATCAGCCCGCGTTCGAGGTGATCGGGGTCGTTGGCGAGCAGCACGATCTCGTCGAAACCCATTTCGAGCATTTCCGCGCCCGGCACGCCCGGCTGCGGCGCGGAGAAGCGCTTCATCGTGATGCTCACCACGTGCGCGATTCCAGCGATGCGGTGGATGCGTCCCTCGATCGTGCTCCGGTGCAGCGCCTGGCCGAAGCTGTGCTCGTCGGGATGGAAGAAGCCGCGGCGGCCGTCCGAGGTCCAGGTGTCGGAGAATTCCTGCTCGAGCACGAAACGCAAATCCTCGCGCCAGTACTGCGGATGCGCGCACACGACGATGTGGATCTCGAGCGGCACGTAGCGCGGTGGGCGCAGCTCCAGGTCTTCGCCGATCAACCGCACGGCCTCCAGGTGGTCGGCAATGCGCACGCGCAATTCGTCCCACAACGCTCTAGAGCGGTCATCGCCGAGCGCGACGAATCCCAGCGGATCGATGACGATGCGCACCGTGCGCCAGCTGCCGGTCCACGCATAGCGCGCGACCGCGCGCGCGACGCCGGTGACTTCCTCCGCCCGCTTCACGTAGTCGGCCAGCGTCACGGCCCGCAACTGGCGCGCGCGAAACGCCTCGGGCGCATTGCGCCGAATGCGCTCGGCCGTTTCGGGATCGCGCCCGTCGGTCACGTCGAACGGATTCGTCACGGCCGTCACGGCGCCCATGATCGCGCCGGTCAGCGGCGCGATGTTGACGAGCTGATCGGCGCCGATGTTGCCGGCATGGTCGCCGCCGATCTGATACTCGGCGTGCACGATCGAACCCGCAGGCAGGAGCCGCCCGTTGCTGCCATTGCCGAATCGCAGCACGCTCGAACGCCGCTCGTCGGTTTCGACCATGTAGTGATCGCCGTTCTCGGACGAATCGTCGCTGTGCACCAGGCTCTCGACCTCGTCCCAGGTCTCGCGCGCGCCACCGGGCGGTTCGACTTGCAGCCACAAGGTCGAGCGCGCCGGCTCTTCGCCGCTCGGTGTGGCGGGATTGCGCGGCGGCAGGTAGGCGAGCGGTCCGTCGTCGGGAAGCTCGGCCAGCACCCAGTCGCGGCCGTTGCCATGGCGGTCCATGCGCTCGTAGTAGCGCTGCTTCACCGTGTCGGTCTCGGTCGGCAGCACGCTGCCCGGCTCGTGGAAGTGCGCTTCGAGCGGGCGGCCGGCGTAGGCCGGCACGAGGTTGCCGTAGAAGATCGACACGTCTTCGACCGTAGTCGGCGGTGGACCGGGGCAGAAAGTCGTGAAGCTGTAATCGAAGCGCAGCGCGTCGTCGTCGCGCCAGTGCACCCGCACGACCCAGGTGCTCGTCACCGGATCGAACACCGATTCGGCGCCGCCCCGATCGACGTCATCGCCGGGGACGAGACGCAGTAATTGGCGCTTGGCGCGGTTGCGGCCGGGCTGGCTGCCGGTCAGCGGATTGAGCAGCTCCGCGATCAGCATCTCGCGCCAGGCGCCGCTTCGAACCAGGTCGCGCAGCGCGTCGGCATCTGCCTGCGCAGCGAGGCCCGCGGGCGGTGCGATGTCCGCGCTGATGCTGCCTGCGGCCAGTGCAGGCTGGGCGTTGCGCCAGGTGTGCAGGCGCAGGCGGTTCAACAGCGGGTCCAGCCGCTGCCGCTCGCCTGCTTCCAGCCGGCGCTGGCGGCTGGCGAAGAAAACGGCATCGTCTTGCGCCGGATCGGTGCCGGTCCAGACCACCAGCTCCTGGTCGTCGAGCGTGAACGGCGCTTGGCCGGCGACCACGTCGAGCGCGAGCCAGGTGCTCGCCTGGTTGCCTTCGTGCAGATGGTAGTCGACCAGCCGCGCGTGGCGGGCGAGCGTGACGCGTTTGCGCGCGGTGCCGAAGTAGGCTTCCGCCATCACGCGGTCCTGAAAGTCGGAGACCTCGTCGGCGGCGGCGGCGAACAGATCGATCAGCACCTGGTCGTGATCGGCCTCGCTGGTGCTCGCCCAGCCCGGGACGCGCTCGGCCATCGCCACCATGAGCGTGTGGCGGAACGAGTCGTAGTCCTTGGCGAGGTAGTCGATCTGCGGATTCGGTGCGGGCGGACGTCCGGGCTGCACCGGTGCGCAATCGTTGGTGAAGCAGCCGGGGCGGAACTTGAAGCCGATGCTGCTGAAAAACGGATCGATCAGGCTCGCATCCCACACGAGCTCCAGCGTGTAGGTGGAATAGTCGCCCACGGGCTCGACCCGCAGCGACGCGCGCGTGGCATCGATGCCGGCAACCGCGGTGACGTGAACCTGGCCGGTTGCGTTGCCGGCCACGATGCGCGTGCCGCCGCGAATGCGAAACACCTGGCGCGCGCGCACCGGGTCGGCGCCGATATCGGCCAGGATCGCCGCGACGTGCAGCCCGTTGTAGAAGTGAAGCTCGATGTCGGCGTGATCGGGGTTCGGTCCGGCGGGCAGCGACACGAGCGCAAGCTCGAGCCCGTCGAGCCCATGGTCGGCCAGCACGTCGGCGCGATCGTCGACGAAATCGGGAAAGGTGATGGCGGCCATGACG
>WHTS01000079.1:0-11434 GCA_009377585.1 Betaproteobacteria bacterium | reverse complement strand
GCGCGAATCCGGGCTGCCGGCCGGCCGGTATTTCACGGTCACTTCCAGGGTCGCTGCCGGATCGTCCCAGATCACTTCGATGAGCTCGACCGTGAGACGATGGCCGAGCCAGCGCGAAAGCCCATTGGTGATGCGCGCCTTCACCACGCCGCGCAGCGTCTCGGAGGCGGGTTCGAACACGAGCTTGCGCACGCCGCCGCCGAAGTCGGGCAGGAACAGGCGCTCGGCCGGGCTCGTCAGCAGCAACTGCAGCAGCTCGTCGCGCACGTGCGCGTCGTCGTTGGCGGGCGCGGCCGTGCGTCCGTCGGTGCCGATGCGAAACGGAAACGCCAGATGCCTGCCGTTGGAAAGCGCCGCCATCACGTCCCCTTCCCGCGTTGCTGAACCTGGACCACGATGGCGGTGCCTTGCGGCGCTTGCGCCGCGTTGAGGCACAGGCCGATGCTCGTCTGCAGCAGCACCGGCACGTTGCGCACCGAGGTTTGCGTCGCGCCCGTGATCCAGCGGATCGTCACGCACGGCGAATAGGCGACCGGGGTGAACGGGCAGGCCACGACGGGGTGCAGGTCGGTCTGCAGCAGCGCCGGCGCGCCGTCGATCAGCGCCTCGGTGTTGGTTGTCAGCAACTGCGCCTGGCCGCCGTGCGGGCACATCACCGTGCTGGTGGTCGTAAGGATCGGGATCACGGCGGCACTCCGAAGGTCATCGCGCCGTTGACGAGGCTTACGCCGGCAAGCCCGACCTTGATGAGGCCGTTGTTGAGCGAGATGTCGTCGGTGCCGATGCGGATCTCGCAGGCGCCGCAGGTGAGCACGATCTCGGTGGCGGTGAGCTTGATCTCCGGACCGCTGCCGTGCACGAGCTTCAGCTCGTCGGCTTCGTCGTCGAGGATGACCTTGTGGCCATTTTCCGAGACGACGATGCGGATCGCCGCACCTTGCGGATCCGGACGCTCGCCGGCTGCCCACCACGCGCCCGACCAGATGGGGTTATCGAGGCGACCGGCCTCGAACTCGATCCACACGCCCGAGCCCACCTTGGGCAGCAGCACCATGCCGTGTCCGTCGCCGGCGAACGGCGCGGCTGGCAGCGCCCAGCCGCAGGGGTGATCGCCCAGCACGGCCGGTACGGTGGCGCGAATGCGGCACTGGTTGTTGGGGTCGTCCACGTCGGTGACGACGCCGCGGTACTTGCCGTAATAGGTCGTCCCGGCCCGCTCGACCAGGCGCTCGACATTGCGCTCCAGAACGTCCGGCATCAGAAGATTCCTCCGCCGGCGGACACCGCCAGCTTCAAGCCCCCGCCCAGGGCTTCTGCGACCGCGGCACCGGAAACTTCGGTCGCCGAATCGGCCTTCGCTTCGAGCTCCTGCGTATGCACCGAGGCCGTGATGCGATGGACCACCTTGGTGATGAGGTACTCGCCGCTATACGGCGTGGCGCCCGCGTCGACACGCACCTTCTGATAAGGCGAGAGCAGGGTACCGTAACAGCCGGGAATGACCTGGCTCGTCAGCTTGTAGACGTAGCCATTGCGCCGCGCCTGGGCGGTGGCCGCCGCCGCCGGGTCTTCGCGCGTGTTGTCCGTGGGATCGAGCAGCCGTCGCGGCGTCAGGTCGGCGGGTTGCGCCGGGAGATTGCGCATGAGACCGAGATCTTCGGCGCTGGTCTCGAAGCTCGTCACGCCCTGGTCGTCGACGCGCAGCACCGCCGCCTGAGTGCGCTCGCCACCGTCCGGATCTTCCGTGACGTTTGCATTGGCGAGATTGCGGCCATCGCCGACCAGCACCAGCGGCGGCAGACCGGCCGCGTCCTCCGGGTCGGGCAGGAAGCAGCCGATGCTGGCGCCCGGTTCTTCGCCCGGCAGCACATAGGCGTGTCGATCGTTGGCTTGCCCCATCTCGCGCAGGAACTGCAGCACCGTACCGCGGCGCGTGGTCGTCTCGGGCGCGGCGTCGGTGGATTCGATGCGAGTCGCCTGGATCTGCTCGAAGCGGCCGAACAGCTCCTCGGCGATCTCGCTGGCGGCGCGATGCTCGAAGGGCGGCTCGATCT
The DNA here is from genome assembly GCA_009377585.1 of Betaproteobacteria bacterium. NCBI lineage: Bacteria > Pseudomonadati > Pseudomonadota > Betaproteobacteria > Betaproteobacteria bacterium. Next base: position 9,380 of record WHTS01000079.1, on the reverse strand, counting down.
CCTCGTCGCGGTTCATGAAGGCGCTGTCGTCGCGCACGACGATGGTGGCCGTGCTGCGGCCGGGCTGGGCATCGAGCCCGGCGTCGATGCTCACCAGCGGCCCGTCGATCAGCGCCGCGAAGTGGCCGTTGCCCATGTCGAGCTCCACGCGCACGCGCGTGAAGGGGGCGGCGCTCTCTCCCGGCCAGTGCAGCCAGGCACCATTGGCGTCCAGGCACAGCGCCATGCGCAGGCGCGCTTCCCAGAAGGCGTCCATCTCCTGCGTCACCTCGATCTCCTCGATGCGCCCGAGCTCGTCCTCGCTCGCAGCGCGATCGCCGAACCAGACGCGGAAGCGTTGCGTCGCCATCGTCAGTGTCTCGAGTCAGAAGTTCGTCACCCTCGCGAAAGCGGGGGTCCAGGCGAAATCAAGTCCTGGATTCCCGCTTGCGCGGGAATGACGAACGTGAACGAATTTGCAATTCACCACACTAGCCCCGCGGAACGTCGAGCGTGTCGCCCGGCTGCTCGACCAGAGTGCGGCCATCGAGCGCGCTGTTGGCGTCGGCGACATGCCAGAACTGGGTCGCGTCGCCGTTGATCGCGTGGGCATAGAGGTCGAGGCGATCGCCCGACTGGACCACCTGCGGCTCACCCGTGGCGGGCGTCAGGCGCCGCAGCTTCAATGCGACCACCTGCTCGCCGGTCGAGGTGGCGGTCTCGACCGTGGCGACCTTGGCGTAACGGGAATTGGCAAGAAACATCGTGTCCCCCGAAGGATGGCCGGCTCAGAGCGGGATCAGCTGGAACGCGCTGTCGGCGGTGTTGGCCAGGTTGGCGATCGCCTGCGCGTCCTTGGCGAGCGACGAGTATTCGAGCGCGCCTTTCGCCAGCACGTCGTCGGAGCAATCGTCCACGGTGATGACGCTCACGGTGAGGTCGACCTCGGCCCGCAGCGGATTCAGCACCGCGTCGTATTCGAGCTCGGAGATGCTCATCGAGTCGATGGTCACCGGCAGGATCCGCGTCGGGCCCCAGATGAAGAGAATGCGCGGATAGGTCTCGCGCGGGATCGGCTGCGCTGGCGCGTCGTCTGCCCCGCCAATGCCGAGCGCATCGCCGATCGCATCCAGCGCTGCGCCGATAAGACCCGCCGCCTTGCTGCTGGGCCGGACCATCTTCTCCAGTGCGGCGAGCTGCGGTCCGATGCCGAAGAGCTGCGCCAGGGCCTTGCCTTCGTCGAGCATGTTGGCGGCGCTGAAGTGCGCCTTGAAGGTGATCCTCTCGAACGTCTTCTCGCCGGCCTGTGTCACCTCGCGCTGGGTGGCGCCCGTCGGCCGCGGCGGGATTTCGAGCTTGCGCGACAGCGACTCGGGATTGAACTGGAAGATGACCACGTTCGGGATCGGCCCGATCAGCGCCGTGCCGTACTCGATGAGCGCCCCGTGCATGAGCGTCATGGCCGGCTCCTTCTCAGGCTCGCGGCGATGCGCTGCGCGATGCCGGCCGCCAGTGCGCCAGGTTCGGGCGATGCCGAGGCGGCGAGCCGGCCGGCATCGATGCGCCGCTTCGCCCCGACATTGCCGGCATCGGCCACGAACTCCCGTGCGAGCGGCTCCCGCGCGAGCGCTGGACCCAGCGCTCGCACGGCGGCTTCTGCCGTCGCGGGTGGGATGCCGCGCATATCGAGATCGAGGCGTTCGATGTGCAGGCGGCGCGGCGAACGCTCGGATGTCATCGCGGGGTCCTGTGCGAGGCGACCAGCGCGGCATAGGGGCCGAACTGGTCGAGGCTGTTGGCGCGCTCGAGCTTGTCGTATTCGCGCTGCACCGCGCGCACCAGCGCCGGCATCGTGAGGCGGCGCGGCGCGCCTTCGAACGCGCTTTGCAGGCATGCCTGGAATACGATGGCGCGGATATGCCCGCCCGCGAGCGGGAAACGCTGCGCCAGGAAGCCAAAATCGATATCGGCGGCGTCGACGTTTTCGGGAATCACGCTGCGCCAGATGCGCAGCCGCTCTTCGACGCCGGGCAGCGGAAACTCCACCACGAACCGCAGCCGGCGCAGGAACGCCTCGTCGAGATCCTTCTTGCGATTGGTGGCGAGGATCGCGAGCCCCTTGAAGCGCTCCATGCGCTCCAGCAGGTAGCTCACCTCGATGTTGGCGTAGCGGTCGTGCGCATCGCGCACCTCGGTGCGCTTGCCGAAGAGCGCATCGGCCTCGTCGAAGAACAGGATCAGGTCGGCCGCATCGGCGGCGTCGAACAGCCGGCGCAGGTTCTTCTCGGTCTCGCCGATGTACTTGTTGACGACCTGCGAAAGGTCGATGCGGTACAGCGGCAGCCCGAGCGTGCGCGCGAGCGCTTCGGCCGCCATGGTCTTGCCGGTGCCCGGCGCGCCGGCGAACAGCGCCGCCAACCCGCATTCGCCCCAGGCGCGCGCCGCACCCCATTCGTAGTGCACGCGCGTGAGATTGGTCATCGCACAGACGAGCTCCTGGATCTGTCCGGCTTGCGCCGCGGGCAGCATCAGCTCGTCCAGACCGAAGCGCGGCACTACCGGTTGCGCCAGCGTGCCGAGGTCGAGGTCGGCGCGCGCTAGAGCCAGCATCTCGTCGAGCGAGGGCTCGTGGCCGAGCGCGGCCAGCTCTGCGCCGATGCGCACGATCGCCGCGCGTTCGTAGCGGAAGCGGCGCGCGAACTCGGGCGCCAGCGTCGCGGCCGATCCGCCGGGCAGCGCTTCGCGCCAGCAGGCGAGGCGCTCGGCGTAGCCGAGCGGCGGCACGACAAGCGCCGGCGCGCTCACACCGAGGCGAGTCAGCAGCGAGCGGTCTTGCATGCCGATGAAAAGCGTCAATGGCAAACCGGGGAGCGGCAGCAAAGCCTCGCTCGCGGCGTGTGGCGCGTGAGCGTCGCCGAGCAGCGAGGCGTGCAGATAGACCGCGTGTCCACGCAGCCATGCCGAGGTGAGCGCCTGGGCCAGGTGCTCGCGAGGCAAGGCAGGGCTCGGCTGAACAGTGGCCATGCCCGCCTGCTGCGCGCAAGCCGCGGCCCATTCGGCCAACGGCGCATCGGCTGCACCCAGCACGGGAACGATGTGCGGGCCGCGCTTGCCATCCCGCTTTCCATCTCGTTTGCCATCGCGCTTGGCCGAGTCGGCCGCAGCCGCGCGCATGCTGCCCACCGCTGCCGCGGCGGGGTGGGGCTGCAACAGCGCCGGCGTGACCGGTTCGAGCGCCGAAGGAAGCGCCGCGCCTGCGAACAACAATTCGCGCGCCACCAGCGGCGGCACTTCGAGCGCGGCTTGCCATTCGTTCCAACCGCTTCCCGGCGTGAAAGCGAGCAGGCCGCAACGCAACAGCGCATGCGCGGAATCGAAGCAGCGCAGCAGATCGTCGGGTTCGTCCCACAGGCGCTGCGCCAGCGCGAGGGTCGGGCGCGTGCGCGCCGGCTCGTTGAGGCAACTCGCGATCACGGGGCCGGCGGCGCTGTCGATGCTCGGCAACAGCGCCATGGCCAGCACGAAGCGTTCCACCGGTTCGAGGCGCAATTCGTGCGCGACCCAGCCGAACGACCCGCGCGTCATGGGTCCGGTGAACGGAGCTGGCGTGGCGATCCGCTCGCTCAGATAACGCGCGGTCACGTCCTCGGCGAAGAAGCTGCGCTTGTCGCGCTCGTAGCGCACGAGGTCGAGCGCGGCGAGCGCGCGATCCACCGGCGCCGGCAGTGCTGCAGACTCCGCGGCGCCCTGCAGCCCGCGCTCGCGCCACAGCCAGCACACCTCGCGCCGCAGCCGCAATGTCACCTGCGCAAGCCAGTGCTGCGCACTCGGGTCCTGGCCGCGGACACCGGGCATGAAGGCAATCGGCTCCGCGGGGTAGCGCGCGCTGGACAGTAAAGCCGTCATGGCACCACCACACTGGGGCTCGATCTGGCCTGCTGGTTGTTCACCCGCAGGATGGCGCGATAGGTGCCCGCCGGCACCGCGGTGGCGGCGTTCTCCACCGTGAGGGTCTGCTGTCCGGCCGCGGTCGTGACCGTGTCGAACAGGTGCACGGTCATGCCATCGGAGTCGCGATAGAACGCGACCACGACGTCGTCGGTATCGGTGCCGAGCAGCGTGCCCTGCAGTTGCAGATCGGATCCGACCAGCGTCGCGCCGGTCACCGTCGGCAGCAGCCGCGCCGCCAGCAGATTGCTCGAGCGCGTGCGGGTGGGCGACAGGCGCCGGCGTACGATGAGCGGCAGCTCGCCGGCCGACAGCGTGCCGCCCGATGCGATCGGCGTGCCGGGAGTGCCTTCCGCGGTCACGATCAGGCGGTCGACGCGCCGCTCCACCACCGTGAGCATCACGTCGCCGAGCACGACTTCCATGCTGGCCGCGCTCACGTCGTCGCCGTAGATCGTCAACGTCGCGCCGGTTTCGAAGCGATCGGGCTCGACGCGGTGCAGCCGCGCGCCGAGCGAGGGGATCACTTCGATGCGCACGCCGTCGCGGCCGATCGTGGTCTCGGGCGCGGTGGTGTAGTCGATGCCGACCAGCAGCGAAGCGCGCGGCAGGCTTCCCGGCACGATCATCACCGGGCGCATCTGGAATGCCGCCGACAGGCGATAGCGCTCGTCACTGCCTTGCATGATCTTGGCGAGCAGGTCGGCGTTCGAATCGTCGAAGGTGAGCTTGAGCGGCTCGGGGTTATTTTCGAGCGCGAGCTGCACATCGGGTGCGACCAGCGGATCGAGATGCAGGTAGTTCAACTCGTGCAGCGCGGACATGCCGCTGCCGAGCAGCTCGTGCGCCGCGGCGCTGTCGCTGCGCTCGTCGCGATCGAACGCGGTGAGCAGGAACTTGAGCACCAGCCACAACGGCGGCGGTTCGCCGTCGCGCAGCGACAGATTGCGCAGCGTCGCGTCGAACGCGGTTTCGTACAGGAACAGGTTGAGCTTGGGCTCCGTGTTGGTCGCCGCCGCCTCCTCGGGCTTACCGATCGACACCTCGAAGCCGCGCCGGATGAGGTGATCCTGCAGCAGCCGTGAAACGGCGCCGATCGCCCGAGCGGAATCCGCGAGCGCCATGGTCAAATCCTGCGCAGCGCACGGCGCGCGAGCGCACTGCGCCCGGGCGCAGCGCGTGGCGCGACCACCTGCCTGGGCGCGAGGGCCTGCGTGACGGTCTGCGCGGCAGGTGCGTCGACGCGCACATGGATGGCGCCGATCGAGATATCGAGCGGCGGGTCGCGATCGACTATTTCGGCAATGCGAGCGGGGGCGATCGATGGTGTCTCCGAACGAAGCGGCGACATCGGTACAGCGCTGCGCTCGTGCGCGACAGTCGGAGGCGCGACGGGATGCGCGCGCGCCATTGGAGTCTCGAACTGCGACGCGGGATCTTTTGCATGCGCTGCCGCGTGCCCGGATCGTTCGGCGAAGCTCGGTGCGGGTTCATTACCGTGCGCAGGCGTGCGCCGGCGATCCGGCTGCTCGCCGGCGGCCACCCAGCGCAACGCGGCATCCACGAGCGCGTGCGCGAGCGGCGGCTGCGGAGCGTGTGATTCTTCTCCGGCCGATGGCGTTGCACGTGGCGCAGCCGGGTTCGTCTCGGCGGCAAGCGTTTGCGCGCTGCGCGCCGCATCGTCCGAGATCGCCTCGCGCCGAAGCGGCGACTCGGGTCCGGATTCGATTTGCGCCGTCACGCGTTGCACGGCCAGCGTGGTGGGCGCCAGCGCCGGGTGAGGCACAGGTTCACCGATCGCATGGGAAGTCGGCGCCGGCAGCGATGCAGGCTGCTCGGCGGGCGAGACCTCCGCAGGCGCAGTGCGCTCGGCAACAGGTCGCGCCGAGCCGCCATCCTGCGGCAACGTCATGCCGCTGGAACGCAGCAGCGCTCCGAAGTAGTCGCTCATGATTCGACCTCGATCAGCGCCAGGTAGTGGGCGCGGCGAGCCGGGGGCAGGGCCAGGATCTCGGCTTCGGTCCAGCCATAGCGCGAGGCCAGCGCATGGATCTCGTGCAGCAACGACCGGCGGCGGCGGTCGAGCCGTGCCAGCGCCACCGCTTCGAGGTCGATCGGAATGTCGTTGTCGGCGCCGCATGCGGGGCAGGGACAGAGCACCGACAAGGCGACCAGCGGGTCGTGCTCAGCCAGCGTGCGGGCGAGCAGCGGCGCGTCTTCGGCGCGTGCTTCGCCCTCGAGCAGCAGGCTGTCGAGCATCGTTTGCATCGCCTGATCGCGCGAGCCGGGTCGCATGTCGCGCCAGCGGCGAAGATCGTCGCCGGTGGGACGACGCAGCGTGACGCGTCGGCCGCTTGCGAGCGAAGCCTCGATGCGCACATCGTCGTGCGTGCTTTCGAGCAGTGCGTACAGCGACAGCGAAAACTCGAACGGCTCGCCGCAGCCGTTTTTCCGACAACGCGCGCTGAAGGAGAATTCGCGCGCGGAGGCATCGGTGATGCCGACCAGGCGCAGCAACGACGCGGTCCGGATGCCGACCGGCTGCGACCACCAGAATTCGGGATCGCCATGCCCGGCGCAGTGCGCGAGCAGCCCGGTCACCAAGGAAGGCCGGTCGGGGTCGCCGAGATCGAGATCCAGGTCCGCAGCGGCTCCGAAGGGACGCATCGCGGTGTGCGGGGCGCTCGCTTGCATGCTTCAGGCCTTGTGCTCATCCTTGAAGGACCGGCTCCGTGGGCTCGACCACGGCAGGATCGCGTTCCCAGCCTTCGTTCTCGAGCTTGATGGTCTGGATCGCGACCGCGTTGGCGTTCGCATCCAGGTCGGGCAGCGCCTGGAACTCCGAGACCCAGCAGCGATAGATCTTGTAGGCGATGGCGAGCTGGCCGGTTTCGTTGTAGACCTCGAGGATCACGTCCTTGCGGAAATCCTTCAGGCTCACCTCGGCGCCCAGGCCCGTGCCCACATGCCAGACCTTGTTGGCCCAGGCTTCGAACTCGGGATCGTGCGTGACGCCGCGCTCGAGCATGATGGCGTCGTACTTGGTGCGGCCGGGCGATTTGCGCGAGGTCGAAGGGTCGCCGCCCTCGCGGTGCTCGACCACTTCGGTGCTGCGCTTCAGCGCCCCCACCTTGCTCACGCCCGCGACGTAGCGGCCGTCCCACTTGATACGGAATTTGAAGTTCTTGTAGGGATCGAAGCGATGCGTGTTGACGGCGAACTGGGCCATGACTCGACTCCGTTATTGCAGATCGCCGGCGATCTGCTGGATGGTGATCACGACGAATTCCGCCGGCTTGAGCGGCGCGAACCCCACCACGATGTTGACGATGCCGAGATTGCGATCGGCCTGGGTGGTCGTTTCCTTGTCGCATTTGACGAAGAACGCGTCCTGCGGCGTCGTGCCCTGGAACGCGCCCTGGCGGAACAGGCCGTTCATGAACGCGCCGACGTTGAGGCGGATCTGTGCCCACAGCGGCTCGTCGTTGGGTTCGAACACGACCCATTGCGTGCCGCGATAGAGGCTTTCTTCGAGGAACAGGGCGAGGCGCCGGATCGGGATGTACTTGTACTCGTCGGCCTGCGCGTCGGCGCCGCGGGCGGTGCGTGCGCCCCAGGCGACGCGGCCGTAAGCGGGAAAGGTGCGCAGCGCATTCACGCCCAGCGGATTGATCTGCCCGTTCTCGAGGTCGTTCATCGGGCTCGCCAGGTCGAGCACGCCGTTCAGGGTCGCGTCGGTTCCGGCCGGCGCCTTCCACACGCCGCGTTGCGCATCGGTGCGGGCATAGATGCCGGCAAGCGTGCCCGAAGGCGCCATGCCGCGCGGGCGCAGACCGTCGAGCGGATCGACGATGCGCACCGCGGGAAAGTAGGTGGCGGAATTACGCGCCGCGTTGCCCAGCGACAGGTTGCCGGACGCCCATGCGCCGATATCGACGAGCGTGCGGTTCGACGGCGCATCGACGATGTAGAAGGCGCGCTTCAATTCGCACAAGGCGATCGCCTGCGGGATGACGCCGGCTTCCTGCCCCGCCGTCATGTCGAACGTCTCCGGAATGCAGAAGATATTGAAGAGATCCACGTCGAGCAGGGCGTACATGCCGGTCTTCGCCGATTCGCTGCCGACGAGGTCGATCGCGCCGCCACGCGTGCCGTCGACGCCCGGCGTGGCGGGCACCACGTCGGCGACCACGGCGGGACGAAATTGCGCGGCGCCGGTGAATTCACGCCCGCCGTTGGCAAGCCCCATGTGGATGCTGGCGGCGAGCCCGCCGAACGATCCGCCGGCGATGACCACGCTGGACGATTCGCCCGGCGTGGCGGAGGCGAGCTGCAAGTGGCCGTTCCCCACCTGGCCATCGGGCCCGGTTTCCGTGGCTTGCAGGTTGGCCGCGAGCCCGGCGTTGGCGATGGCATTGGTCGCCTCGGTGACGAGCTCGCCGATATTGTTCCAGGGCGCGTTCGCGAGCGTCAGCACGAACGGCATCGTGCCGTCGACCGTGCCGCCGATGGTCGCGTTGGTCGGGTCGAGCGGGAAGGTCGGCGCGCCGCTCACCGCGAATCCGGCCTGGTTGAACACCAGGCCGGCGCTACGGTGCACGCGAATCATGGTCGAGGCGTTGTTCACCACCGACTCGGCGTACTGCGCGGAATTTGCGTTCATGCTGAGATTGCGATGCGTCTCGACCGGGACCAGCGCGCCGTTCTGCACCTGCGAGACGATCAGGTTGAAGTCCGCGTCCGGATTCTTCACGCGCGACGGGAACGTCGGTCCCGGCCCAAGCACTTCCACCGTCAGGCGCAAATCGTTGCCCCAGGCGCCCGGGCTTGCCGCTTCCACTTCCAGCACGTCGGCCGGTGTCGCATCCTGCAGGACCCACGACGCCGTGGCGTGGCCGACCGCGACGCGCACGATGAAGGCTTGCGTGCCGCCGTTGGAGAAGAACTGGCGCACGGCATAGGACACCGGGCTGTCGCGGTCGAGCCCGCCGTAGGTGCGCTCGAAGTCGGCGAAGCTGGTGATCGAAACGGCACGGTCCGGCTCGCCTTTGCGCGTGTAGCCGACGAAGGCCGCGATCGATGTCGCCACACCGGTGATGGTGCGCACCCCGCTCGGCTTCTCGACGATGTAGACCCCCGGGTAGCTGACTTGCGCCATGACGCCGTCTCCTTGATCTGCAAAGAACCTTCAGGACCGCCGCGCAACCTTCAGGACCGCCGCGCGCCCGCATACACGACCTGACCCCCGGGAAGCGTGCGCCGGTCCACGATGCCCGCCGCTTCCAGCCGCTCGAGCGCTGCGCGGATGCACTCGGGCGATTCCTCCGCGCACTCGCCGGTCAACCACCAAAGCCGTATGCCTTCCACGCTGTCGGCTGCGTCCGGGTGCGCGCGAAGGTAGCGCTCGATCGCATCGGCGATGGTTGCCACGCGATCGGGCCGGGTCGCCATCG
>WHTS01000078.1:8198-29245 GCA_009377585.1 Betaproteobacteria bacterium | reverse complement strand
CCAGCGCTCGATCGCCGCCCTGCGCCGCCGTGCCGCTGACCTCGGCTTCGCAATCACCCCGACCGCTGCAGCCGCTTGATCGGCGGCGTCAACGTACATGTTTCTCATGAGCGGAGGGGAAAGCTGAAGGCCTTGCAGCACCCAGCCGCGCCACGGATCGCGCTTGGCACGCATGCGTCAGCACTCCCTCCTGCAAAGGAGGGGAAAGCTGACGCACTCTGCTCCTACAAAGGCGGGAAAGCTGAGGCACTCCCCTCCTGCGAAGGAGGGGCGGGACGCGACTGTGTCGCGGACGGGGTGGTGCTCAACCCGAGATCTAAGCGGACTCGACCTGCACGCGCGCCTGTCCGCCACCGTAAGTCGACAGCGGCGTCAACTCGCCTCCCTTGGCTACGTTGACGGCGCAATACTTGAATTCCGGAATCTTGCCGAACGGATCGAGCGCCGGATTGGTGAGCAGATTCGCCGCCGCCTCGTAGAAGCAGAACGGAATGAAGACGGCACCCTCGGGCGTGCCGTCGTCGGCGCGCGCGTAGAGTGCGATGGCGCCGCGGCGCGAGGTGACCGTGATCACGTCACCCGCCTGCACGCCGAGACGCTGCAGCTCCAGCGGATGCAGCGAGGCGGTCGCCTCGGGCTCGATTGCATCCAGCACGCCGGCTCGGCGCGTCATCGCCCCGGTATGCCAATGCTCGAGCTGCCGCCCGGTGATCAGCACCAGCGGGTATTCGGCATCCGGACGCTCGGCCGCCGGGATGATGTCCGCCGGCACGAAGCGCGCCTTGCCGGTCGCGGTCGGGAATCGATCGATGAACACCACCGGATCGCCCGGGTCGCCTTCGTTGAGACACGGATAGGTCACGCAGCCCTCTTCATCGAGCCGCTCCCAGGTGATGCCCGCGATCGACGGCATCGCCTGGCGCATCTCCTGGAACACGTCGTCGGGGCCGGTGTAGTTCCAGTCCAGCCCCAGGCGCTGCGCCAGCTGCTGGATGATCCACAGGTCCGGCATCGCATCGCCGGGCGCGTCGAGCGCCTGCCGCCCCATCTGCACCATGCGATCGGTATTGATCACGGTGCCGGATTTCTCCGGCCAGGCGGTCGCAGGCAGGATGACATCGGCGTGATAGCAGGTCTCGGTGAGGAAAATCTCCTGCACCACCAGAAAGTCGAGGCTCGCTAGGGCCTCGCGAGCGTGGTGGGCGTCCGGGTCGGACATCGCGGGATTCTCGCCCATGACGTACATGCCGCGGATTTCCTTGGCGATCGCAGCATTGATGATCTCGACCACGGTGAGCCCGCGCTTCTGGTCGAGCTCGGCTCCCCAGAGCGCCGTGAACTTGGCGTGCGCCTGCGGATCGTCGACGAACTGGTAGTCGGGAAAAACCATCGGGATGAGCCCGGAATCCGAGGCGCCTTGCACGTTGTTCTGCCCGCGCAGCGGGTGCAGGCCCGTGCCGGGACGGCCGACCTGGCCGGTCATCAGGCACAGCGCGATCAGGCAGCGCGCGTTGTCGGTGCCGTGCACGTGCTGCGAGATGCCCATGCCCCACAGGATCATCGACCCGCGCGAGGTGGCATAAAGGCGCGCGACTTCCTTGATCGTCTGCGCCGGAATGCCGCAGACGGGCGCCATCGCTTCCGGGCTGAAGCCTTCGACGTTGCGGCGCAGTTCCTCGTAGCCGATGGTGCGGCTGGCGATGAAGGCCTCGTCGACCAGCCCTTCGTGCACGATGGTGTGCATCATCGCGTTCAGCAGCGCAACGTCGGTATCTGCCTTGAACTGCAGGAAGTAGGCCGCGTGCCGCGACAGGTCGGAACGCCGCGGATCGGCATAGACGAGCTTGGTTCCGCGCTTGATGGCGTTCTTGATCCAGGTCGCCGCCACCGGATGGTTCGAGGTCGGGTTGGCGCCGATCAGGAAGATCACTTCGGCGCGCAATACGTCGCTCACCTGGTTGGATACCGCGCCCGAGCCGATGCCTTCGAGCAGCGCAGCCACCGAGGAGGCATGGCACAGGCGCGTGCAGTGATCGACGTTGTTGCTGCCGAAGCCGGTGCGCACGAGCTTCTGGAACAGGTACGCTTCCTCGTTGGTGCCCTTGGCCGAGCCGAAACCCGCGAGCGCGCGCTTGCCGTGCGTATCCCGGATCTCGCGCAGGCGTGCGGCGGTGAGATCGAGCGCCTCCTCCCAGCTCGCCTCGCGGAAGACCTCCAAGGGGTTTGCCGGATCCATCACGAAATCCGCGCTCTTCGGTATGCCGGGCTTGCGGATAAGGGGCCTGGTGAGCCTTTGCGGATGGTTCACGTAGTCGAAGCCGTAGCGGCCCTTCACGCACAGCCGGCCGTGGTTCGATGGCCCATCGCGCCCTTCGACGAAAAGGATCTTGTTGTCCTTGACGTGATAGGTGAGCTGGCAGCCGACGCCGCAGTACGGACACACCGAGTGCACCTGTTGATCGGCGATCTGCATGCCGACGTCGCCCGAAGGCATCAACGCGCCGGTGGGACAGGCTTGCACGCACTCGCCGCAGCCCACGCAGGTGGACGCGCCCATCGGATCGTCCAGATCGAACACCGGTTTCGAATGCTCGCCGCGATAGGCGTAGCCGATCACGTCGTTCACCTGCTCCTCGCGGCACGCGCGCACGCAGCGCGTGCATTGGATGCAGGCATCCAGGTGCACCGAAATGCCGTGGTGCGATTCGTCCGGCGCGGGCTGCGCGCGCGGCATGAAGCGCGGCACGCCGACCTCGAGCTTCTTCGCCCAGTGGTCGAGCTCGCTGTCCAGGCGATACGACTTGTCCGGCATGTCGGTGAGCAGCAGCTCGACCACCAGCTTCTGGGACGCGCGTGCGCGGTCGCTGTCGGTGGTGACTTCCATGCCCGCCGTGGGTTTGCGGCAGCACGCGGGCGCGAGCACCCGTTCGCCCTTGATCTCCACCATGCACGCGCGGCAGTTGCCGTCGGGCCGCATACCGTCCTTGTAGCAGAGGTGCGGGATGTCGAGACCGAAGCGCTTCGCCGTCTGGATGATGGTCTCGCCACCACGGCCTTCCACGTCCTTGCCGTCGAGCTTGAAGCGGATGGTCTCGGGCTTGAGCTCGTCAGAGGTCATCGTATTCATTGGGTCCTCCGCCGGATCATTCGATCTCGTGGGGAAAGTACTTCATTACACATCGCATCGGATTCGGTGCGGCCTGTCCCAGGCCGCAAATCGAGGCGTCCGCCATCACCGTGCAAAGCTCTTCGACCAGCTCCTGGTCCCATATCGGGTCGGCGATCAACGGCAAAGCCTTGGCGGTGCCTGCGCGACACGGCGTGCACTGCCCGCACGACTCATGGGCGAAGAAGCGCATGACGTTCATCGCCGCATCGCGCGCCTTGTCGGCTTGCGACAGGATCACCACCGCGGCCGAGCCGATGAAGCAGCCGTGCGGCTGCAAGGTATCGAAATCCAGCGGCAGCTCGGCCAGGCTCGCCGGCAGGATGCCGCCGGAGGCGCCGCCCGGGAGGTAGGCATAGAGCTCGTGGCCGTCCTGCATGCCGCCGCAATATTCATCGATCAGCTCGCGCACGCTGATGCCCGCGGGCGCGAGATGCACGCCGGGCTTCTTCACCCGCCCCGAAACGGAAAACGAGCGCAACCCCTTGCGGCCGTGACGGCCGTGCGAGGCGAACCACTCCGGCCCTTTCTCCAGGATGTCGCGCACCCAGTACAGGGTCTCCATGTTGTGCTCGAGCGTGGGCCGGCCGAACAGGCCCACCTGCGCGACATAGGGCGGACGCAGCCGCGGCATGCCGCGCTTGCCCTCGATCGATTCGATCATCGCCGACTCTTCACCGCAGATATAGGCGCCCGCGCCGCGGCGCAGGTGGATGACAGGCAATGGGCAAGGCGGATCGGCGCGCAGCCGCTCCAGCTCACGCGTCAGAATATCGCGGCAGCCCGCGTACTCGTCGCGCAGGTAGACATAGCACGCCTCGATGCCGACGCACCAGGCTGCGATCAGCATGCCTTCGAGAAAGCGGTGCGGATCGCGCTCGAGATAGTAGCGGTCCTTGAACGTGCCCGGCTCGCCTTCGTCGATGTTGATCGCAGCCAGGCGCGGCGCCGGCTCGGCGCGAACCAGGCGCCACTTGCGTCCAGCCGGAAATCCGGCGCCGCCGAGACCGCGCAGGCCGGAATGCTCCAGCGCCGTCATGACGGTTTCGGCATCGCGGCTGCCTTCGATGCACTGCTGCAGCAAGCGATAGCCGCCGAGGCCACGGTATTGCGCGTAGTCGATGTAAGACTCGACCGGGCAGCACACCGCGTTCTCGTTCACCCGCGATCTGACCTGCTCGACGTTGGCGCGTGCGACCGGATTCTGCCCGACCACGGCCACCGGCGCCTGTTCACAGCGACCCACGCACGGTGCGGTGATGACGCACACGTCGGCGCCCAGGCTTTGGCGCAGACTGTTCAGCAGCTCATGCGCGCCCGCGAGCTCGCAGGCAATGGAGTCGCACACCCGCACCGTGAGCCGCGCCGGCGCCGGATCGCCTTCCTTCACCACGTCGAAATGGTGATAGAAGGTCGCGACTTCGTAGACCTCCGTGGTCGCGAGCCGCATCTCGCCCGCGAGCGCCACCAGATGCGCGGCCGAGAGATGCCCGTAACGATCCTGGATCTTGTGCAGATGCTCGATCACGTAATCGCGACCGCGCGGCTCATCGCCCAACAGCGCCTGCACTTCGGCCAACGCCTGGGGATCGACCGGCCGGCCCTTGGGAGTCGCGCGTGCACGGCGGCTGCCGCGCTGCGCCGGCTCGAAGTGAACGGGCTTGGTTTCACCCATTTCGATAAACCTCTCGCATGTCTGCTGCGGCTGCCGGCCAAGCCGCTCGCGCCGCTCTCCTCCCTCGGTTTGCGCACGAGCGAGCTTACTGCATATTCCTTCACAGCTCGCTCCCTCACCCCCAACCCCTCTCCCAGAGGGAGAGGGGAGCGTCTCGCGGAAAGTGGCTTGTCAGCCACTTTCCGGATCGTCAAATCGGGATCGACCGGTCGGCACCCTGCCTATAACACCGACTTGAGCAGCTTTCCCATCTCGGCCGGATTGCGGGTGACTTTGATGCCGCACTCCTCCATGACCTCGAGCTTCTCCGCGGCCGTTCCTTTTCCACCGGAGATGATGGCGCCGGCGTGGCCCATGCGCTTGCCGGGCGGCGCCGTCACGCCGGCGATGAAACCCACCACGGGCTTGCGCATGTTCGCCTTGACCCAGCGCGCGGCTTCTTCCTCGTCGCTGCCGCCGATCTCGCCCACCATGATGACCGCTTCGGTCTGCGGATCGTCGTTGAACATGCGCAGCACGTCGACGTGCTTGAGCCCGTTGATCGGATCGCCGCCGGTACCGACGCAGCTCGACTGGCCGAGACCCACGGCCGTCAATTGCCCCACCGCTTCGTACGTGAGCGTGCCCGAGCGCGACACCACGCCGACCGGACCCTTCTTATGGATGTGGCCGGGCATGATGCCGATCTTGAGCTCGTCCGGAGTGATGACGCCGGGGCAATTGGGGCCGATCAGCAGCGTCTTCTTTCCCTGCATGCGGTACTTGGTGCGGATCATGTCGCGCACCGGCACGCCGTCGGTGATGCAGATGACGAGATCCAGCCCGGCATCCACCGCCTCGTCGATGGCGGCCGCGGCATACGGCGGCGGCACGTAGATGACCGAAGCGTTGACGCCGGTCTTCTCCTTTGCTTCGCGCACGGTGTTGAAGATCGGCACACCCTCGAAGCTCTGCCCGCCCTTGCCCGGCGTGACGCCGGCGACATAGCAAGCGTTTCCGTTCGCGTACTTCAGCCCTGCGCTGGTATGGAACTGGCCGGTCTTGCCGGTGATGCCCTGCGTGAGCACGCGGGTGTTCTTATCGATCAGGATCGACATCTCATCTCCCCCCCTTGGCCCCTTTTGCCGCCGCGACCACCTTTTCGGCCGCATCGGCCATGTCGGAAGCCGCGATGGTGGCAAGCCCCGAGTCCGCCAGGATCTTCTTGCCCAGCTCGACGTTGGTTCCTTCCAGCCGCACCACCAGGGGCACTTTCAGCGAGACCTGGCGCGCCGCCTCGACCAGCGCGGTTGCGATCACGTCGCAACGCATGATGCCGCCGAAGATGTTGATCAGGATCGCCTTCAGCTCCGGATTGCGCAGCATGGTCTTGAATGCTTCCACCACCTTCTCGGTGGTCGCGCCGCCGCCGACATCGAGAAAGTTCGCCGGCCGTCCGCCGTAGAACTTGATGATGTCCATCGTCGCCATGGCGAGCCCCGCGCCGTTGACCAGGCAGCCGATGTCGCCTTCGAGCTGGATGTAGCTCAGGCCGTGCTTGGCCGCTTCGACTTCGGCCGGATCTTCTTCGTCCAGATCGCGCAGGGCGACGAGCTCCGGATGACGGAACAGCGCGTTGTCGTCGAAGTTCATCTTCGCATCGAGCGCAAGCACGCGTCCATCGCCGGTCAGGATCATCGGATTGATCTCGGCCAGGCTCGCATCCGTTTCGTCGAACGCCCGATACAGTGCCTTGAAGATCGTGCGCGCGTCGCCCATCGCGGCTTCGGGGATTCCGACGCGGTGCGCGATGTCGTCGGCCTGCGCGTCCGCGAGCCCGGTCACCGGATCGATGGCCACCTTGTGTATCTTCTGCGGCGACTTGGCGGCGACTTCCTCGATATCCACGCCGCCTTCGGCGCTCGCCATCAGCACCACGCGCTGCGATACCCGGTCCACCACCATGCCGAGGTAGTATTCCTTGCGGATGTCCGCGCCTTCCTCGACGAGCAGGCGGCGCACCGTCTGGCCGCCTGGTCCGGTCTGGTGCGTGACGAGCTGCATGCCGAGGATCGCCTTAGCATGTGCGCGCAGCTCCTGTTCGGAGCGCGCGAGCTTGACGCCCCCGCCCTTGCCGCGGCCGCCGGCATGAATCTGCGCCTTGACGACGCATACCTTTGCGTCGAGCTTACGGCCGGCTTCTACCGCTTCGTCCACGCTGAAGCAGGCGATGCCGCGCGGAGTCGGCACGCCGAACTTCCTCAATACCTCTTTAGCCTGGTACTCGTGAATCTTCATGTCGGTTCGATCCGGCCGATGGATGCGGTGAATAGACATTTGGGCCGCGGTTCAATCTAATCGATCGGTGCACGGATGCACCTTGACCGCGGTCAATTCTGCACATCATGAAGCGAGCGCGTAGCGCGAATGGGCGACGGTCGCACGCCGCGAATGCGATTCGCAATCGGGCTAGCCGCTGACGGGAGAGACGCCACGATGCGCGCATCCCCACTCGCGCCCTGGAACCGGGCGTCTCTTCCCTCATCCCCAGCCCTTCTCCCGGCGGGAGAAGGGAGCGTCCAGTGCCCGCTGGGGCGGGCAGGTTCCTGGGTAGAAGCACGCACCAATCGCAAACAGTATAGCAACGGTTTCGAAATCCGACGCAACATCGGGAAGCGTCGCCGTTTCCGCGAGGGCGAAGGCGAGAACGACCGGCACACCGGGTCAGGGCGAGGTCATCGACCCTTACCGATCATCGAAGGCACGGGAGAGTGCGACGGCCTGTTGCGGGCGGCCACATTGCGCCGCCGCGCATCGATGCGGCCGAAACGATTCGAACGAGGAGCGCGAATATCGGCCGTTGCAGCCGTTGCAGCCGGTTCAGTCCCGACAAGGACCACGACCCAGGGCGCGGGTGACTACGTAGAGTACACCCCGGATGCTCGAATCGAGCGCATCGACGGCTCGACCGGCCAATTCGCAGGCGCTCACGTAAAGCTGCGCGAATGCACGATACACGATGTTGGTGCGACGCACCATGACCTACGTACGGAGCGGCGTAAAACGACTGGGAAAGTGACGCGCGAATGCCGATTGCACTGCAGCATAAGGGCAAAAAAAAGCGCAGCCTCAAGGGCTGCGCTTAAATCCACCAAAGGAGGAGGTTTTGGAGGAAACGTCGGACTGGCATCCAACGTGAGGTCATTATGCCGCAGCCCGAGAACCGGTGCAAGCCCTTTTTGCTGCTACGCAATAAGCGCTGGGATTCGCATCTTCAGGCTCGCGATCGTCATGCACTGCAATTCCTCTCACGTTCATTCGCGCACCGAGCGCGTCACCGAGAATAGTTCTCTCAGCGCACGATCAGCACGGGTACCTTGGCGTGGCTGAGAACCTTTCGCGTTTCGCTCCCCAGCAGCATCGACATGATGCTGCGGCGGCCGTGGGAGGTCATGATGATCAGATCGCAGTCGCGCTGCTCGGCCGTCTTCACGATCTCGTCATACGGGTGGTCGCTGGTGGCGCGCACCGTGTCGCACGGAACCATCGCCTCCTGCGCCACGCCGCGGATGAATCCCAGGTAGTCCTCGGCCTTGGCCAGCGCTTCGCGTTCGATCTTTTCTTCCGTGGCCGGATCGAACGCGCCTTCGTACGCGATCATGAGGTGGAAATCGGGAACGACGTGAATTCCGGTGATTCGAGCGCCGTGCAGCTTGGCGAGATCCACGGCAAAACGGGCTGCCTGTTCCGATCGATCCGACCCGTCGGTCGGCACCAGCATGTGCTTGAACATGACGCCTCCTCTACGGCTTCGTGCCTCAGTCGGCGAAGTCGATCGTGCCGGAGCACGCGGCAAGGCAAATGTTCCACGGCCCCCAACGCAAAGTCAACGTTTACACCGCTGCGCCGATGGTCTGGACCCCTCCGCGACTCGCAACGTACGTGGCCACATCAAGGCCCTTCGTCGGACGGCGTTCGCAACTTGCGCGCCGTATAGACCTTGGCCGGATGCTCGGCCAGCGCCTTCTCGTCGATGTCCACGCCGAGCCCCGGCGCGGTCGGCAGATCGATGTAGCCGTTGCGCGGCTTCAACTGGTTGGGCGAGACCTTGTCGCCGAACTCGACGAAGGGCAGGAAGTATTCGGTGATGATGAAGTTCGGCATGGTTGCGGAGGCGTGCACCGTCGAGGCCAATCCGAGCACAGTCGAGTTGTAGTTGTGCGGCGATACCGCGATGAAATAGGGCTCGGCCATCGCGGCGATCTCCTTCAGCTCCAGGATGCCGCCCACGCAGGCGACATCGGGATTGATGATATCCGCGGCGCGACGCTCGAACAGCGGCCGGAACCCCTGCTTGAGATAGGTAGCCTCGCCGATCACGATCGGCAGCCCCGTCGCCTGCCGGATCTCGGCCAGCGCTTCCGCGTTCTCGGCGGCGCACGGCTCTTCCAGCCAATAGAGATCGAACTCCTTCAGGCGCAGATCGAGACGGATCGCGTGCATCGGCGCAAGCCGCCGGTGCTGCTCGATCAGCAAGTCGACTTTCGGGCCGACCGCCTCGCGCACCGCTTTTACGACGGCAACCGCGCGATCCTCGTGCTCCTTCGGTATGAAGCTGCGCCACGGCGACGGCAACGGATCGAACTTCATCGCATCGAATCCCGCCGCCACCACCTTCTCGGCCGCGCGTGCATAGTCGGCCGGCTCCTTCATACCGTAGCTCCAGCCGTTGGCGTAAACCCGGATGCGATCGCGCACGCGGCCCCCGAGCAGGTTGTAGACCGGCTGCTTCAGCGCCTTGCCGACGATGTCCCACAGCGCCTGCTCGATGCCCGAGATGGCGCAGAAGAGCTCGAGCGAGCCGCGCCGGGCGGCGTAGTCGTCGAACGCGAACTGGGTGAAATGCTTGATATCGAAGGGCGTCCGCCCAACGAGATAAGGCCCCAGGGCATTGATCTGCGCGAGCACCGGCTGGTCGCGGTCGTACTGCGAGTACGCTTCACCCCAGCCGTGGATACCGGCGTCCGTCTCCACCTTCACGAATACCAGATTCTTGCGCCAGCCCGGGTGCACGCCGTAACCGCTGATCTTGGTGATCTTCATCGTCGCTCCTCTCTCTCATGCGCATGCAGCCGCAGGATACCGTGCGCGCGCGCACGCGGTTTGCCAATCAACGCTTCAACGCTTCGGCGGCAGCCGGTCGGTGGGTTCACGCCGGAACTCGCCTTCGATGACTCCCGGCGGCGCCTCGCCGTCGAGCGGAGGCCCTTTCGGCAGCGGCCACAGCAGCAACAGCACGGCCAGCACATCGGTGATCACGCCGGGAAAGATGAGCAGCAGGCCCGCGACCACGCTGCGCGCGCTGGCAAGGAGCGCCCCGATCGGAGAGCGCTGGCTGCGCAGGCTCCCGGCGATGCGCAGGGCCCAGACGAGCTTTTCCATGCGGATCAGCAACACGCCGCACACCACCGCCAGCACCAGCCAGGCGATGACCCACCAGCCGAAGCGCTCGCCGAGACGAAACAGCAACCAGCCCTCGAGGACCGGGAACGCAAGCAGGGCGGCAAGTACCAGGAGAACGCGGATCATCGCGGTTACACCGACATGCGCCGGCAGATCGGACGAACACGGATCATCGGACTCGACTCACACCGACATGCGCCAGGAGATCGGGGGAACACGGATCATTCGACTCACGCGGGCATGCACCGGGAACGCAGACCGAGCAGTTCTCCGATGCGTTCGCCCGCCTTGAGCCCCGATCCGGTCAGCACCAGCACGGTGGTTTGCTGTGGCGTGATGGCGCCGCTGGCGATGAGCTGCGAGAGTCCGGCGGCTGCCGCTGCCGAAGTCGGCTCGACGTAGAGACCCTGGCGCGCGAGCTGTGCGAGCGCGGCGCCGATCTCGTCCTCGCTCACCGCGACGATGGAGCCGCCGCAATCGCGCACCGCGCGCAAGACTTCGCGCACGCGCGTGGGCTTCGACGATGCGATGCCTTCGGCAACGGTCGGCTTGATCTCGGTCGGCACGAGCCGCTCTTCGCCGGCGGCGAACGCATGGAAGTACGGCGCGCAGTTGGCTGCCTGCACGCCGAACACGCGCGGCAACGCTTCGATCTCGGAGTTGCCCAGAAGCTCGCGAAAGCCGTGATCGCAGCCCAGTACGTTCGCCCCGTAGCCCAGCGGCACGACGACGTTGTCCGGAGCGCGAAAGCCGAGCTGCTCCCACAGCTCGTAGGCGAGCGTCTTGGTGCCCTCGGCAAAGAACGCCTGCCAGTTGTGGCTCGCGTAGAAGATCTCGGCTGACATGGCCAGGGCTGCATCGGCCACGTCCTGGCGCGTCCCCGCGATCGTCACCACGTCGGCGCCGCTCGCCGCCATCTGAACAATCTTCGGATACGAAGCCGTTTCCGGCACCAGGATGCGCGCCTGCATGCCCGCCGCCGCCGCGTAAGCCGCCAGCGAAGCGCCCGCGTTACCGGACGAATCCTCCAGCACGCGCGTGATGCCGTGGCCCTTCAAGTACGAGATCATCACCGTCATGCCGCGATCCTTGAACGACCCGGTCGGCATCATGAGCTCGAGCTTCGCCCGCATCGCGATCCCGTCCCAGTGCGCTGCGATCAGCGGCGTGCAGCCCTCCCCCATGCTGACCGCGTGGGCACGCTCCACGCGTATGGCGGCAGCATAGCGCCATACCGATCGGCAACCCGCATCGATGTCGCCGCGGCGAAGGCCCGCGCCGGGCGTCAGGTTGAGGTGACTGCCGCCGGGGGAGCGCCATAGCGGTCGCTCGACCGGGTAGGTCGATCCGTCCGCGGCATCGACGTAGCGGACGTCCATGCGCGGCTCAGGCGCCGCGGCGCGACCACTCCGCGGCCAGCTCCAGGACGCGGTCGACGTCGTGCTCGGTGTTGTAGAGATGCAGCGACAAGCGCAGCACCCCGCGCCGGATCGAGAGTTTCACCCGGTGCTCGGCCAGATGATCGTGCAGCGACTGCATGCGCGCATCGCCCGTGGAATCGTGTCCGCCCTGGCTGAGTCTGCCTACGGTAACGATGTGCGCGAGATGCGGTCCCGGCTCGCCGCCGCCCACCGGCAGTCCCAGCGCCAGCAGGCCGCGCGCCAGCCGATGCGACAAGCCCAGCACGTAATTCTCGATCGCCTCCTGGCCGAATCCCGCCAGGTACTCCAGAGTGCTGTCGGCGTTCAACGCGGCGGTGAAGTTGTAGTTGCCGAGATCGAAGCGGCGCGCCCCGCCGGCCAGGCGATACTCGAAGCTGCCGAGATCGGCCTCGGAGGCATCGCCCAGATCGACGCCGAAGCGCGACAGGTAGGCGGGCTGCAGCCGGTCCGCGATCTCGCGCCGGCAGTAGAGAAAGCCCATGCCGTAGAGCCCGAGCAGCCCTTTTTGCGTCGAGGCCGCGAGCGCATCGATGTTGAGGCTGGCGACATCGTTGTCGAGCACGCCCACCGACTGGGCCGCATCGACCACCAGCATGACACCGCGACTGCGGCAGGCCGCGCCCAGCGTCGCGAGATCGGTGCGGAAACCCGGTGCGAACGAAACCGTCGCGCAAGTCAGCACCCGCGTGCGTGCATCGATGCGAGCAATCGCTTCCTCCACCGGCAGCGTGCCTAAGCGCGGTGCGACCATGCGGATTTCCACGCCGCGGCGCTGCAGGTTGAGCCAGGCGTAGACGTTGGCCGGATGCTCGATCTCGGGGCAGATGACGAGGTTGTCGCCGGAGCGCCAATCGATCGAGGCCGCGATCGCGGCGAGGCCTTCGGTCACGTTCTTGGTGAACGCGATCTCGTCGGCGCCAGCATGCAGATGCTGCGCGAAGCGGCCGCGCACGCGCTCGATCATGTCGAAATAGCCGTACTTGTCGAGCTCGGCGTGCATGCGCTCGTCCAGATGCGCGACCAGCGCATCGCGCGCGAAGCGCGGCAGGAGGCCGCGCGCCGATACGTCCATGTAAGTCCAGCGTTCGGTCGCCGGAAAGTCGCGATACGCCTGCGCTAGTTCGGTCGTCATGAATCTCGCCTCGTCATCGGAAGTACCCGATTTGGCCAATTTCCGCACACGCTCCCCTCTCCCTCCGGGAGAGGGGCTGGGGGTGAGGGAAATCGTGCGCATGACGCATAATTTTCCCTCACTTGCAGTGCGCGCATCGGCAGGCAGGCCGATGCCGTTCGGCCGGCGCGGACCATGGTCCGCGAATTCCCGGCCTCACCCCTCGATCCCTCTCCCGGAGGGAGAGGGAAGACAACCGTACACCTTGGGACAAACATACAAGGGGCTGAGGGTGAGGGGAGCGAGCCATTAGGCTCTTACCGGACGCTCGCCAGCAACCCGCTCCTCGAGCTGGTCGCGCCGGCGCGCCTCGAGATCGCGCCCGGCCGGATCGCCGCAGCCCCCGCCGCCTGGCGTTGCGATACGCAGCACACTGTCGCGCGGAAGCGCGATCTCGCCCGCGGCCGACGGCAGCTTGCGCTCGTCGGCTGCCCCGGGATTGAACACGAACTCGCCCGCGCGCCCTGCCCGGCCGCCCGCCAGGCCCTCGGCCGGCACGTGCTGGCGCTCCGAGGAGAGGCTTACCGTCACGTCGTCGGCGAGGATGCGATAGTCGCGCACCACGCCCATGCCGCCGCGATACGTGCCCGCGCCGCCGGAATCGTCCCACAACGCGTAGCGCTCGACGCGAAACGGATAGGCGTGCTCCAACGCTTCCACCGGAAGGTTCGAAGCGCCGGAAGCGTGCACGCGCACCGCGTCGACGCCGTCGCGATAAGGCCTCGCCCCCATGCCGCCGGCGACGGTTTCGTAGTTGACGAAAAACTCGCCGCTGCGCGGATCGGTGCCCGAGAGCACGATGAGGTGATGCGGGCCGCTGCGCGCCAGCGCTTTCTCCGGCATCGCCTGCGAAAGCGCGGCGGCGATGACGTCGCCGAGCACGCCGCAGGAGATCGAGCGCGCGCCGACCGCGGCAGGCGGCGTCGGGCCGACGACGGTTCCCGGCTCGGTTGCAACCGACAGGGTGCGATAGTAGCCCGCATTGGCGGGCACGTCCGGATCGAGCAGGCTCTTCGCCACCGTGTACACGGTGGCGAGCAATGCCCGCTGCGGGATGTTGCGGGCGCTTTGAAGCTGGCGGCCCGAGCCGGCGAAGTCGAAATGGAGCTGCCCTTCGCCGACGGTCAGCGTGAGCTTGATCTGCGTGCGGCTGCCCTCGCTGTCCCCGTCCAGATAGTCCTCCGCCGAATACCGGGAGCGCGGCAGGCGTGCGATTGCCGCGCGGAAGCGGCGCTCGGTGAAGTCGAGGTAGGCCGCGATGATGGCCTCGGCTTGCGCGACGCCGTAACGCTGCAGCAAGCCGCTCACGGCCCGCATGCCGACCACGTTGGCAGCGAACTGGGCTTTCAGGTCGCCTCTTCGCTCCTGCGGCGTGCGCGAATTGAGCAGGATCAGCTCGATCAGGTCGCGCTCGGGCTCGCCCGCACGCACGATCCTCACCGGCGGGATGCGCAAACCCTCCTGGAAGATCGTCTTGCACACCGCCGCTTCGCTCCCGGGTACCATGCCGCCCACGTCGGCGTGATGTGCGATGTTGGCGACGTAGGCCACGATCCGCCCTTCGGCGAACACGGGCGCGATCACGTTGATGTCGGGCAGGTGCGATCCGCCGCCGTTGTAGGGGTCGTTGGCGGCGAACATGTCGCCCGGATGGATCTCGTCGGGCCGGAAACGCGCGCGAATCTCGTCCACCGCACCGACCATCGAGCCGAGGTGAATCGGCACGCGCTGCGCGAGCGCCACGACCTGGCCGGCGGCGTCGAAGATCGCGCTCGAGCAATCGGCGCGCTCCTTGATGTTGGGCGAGAACGCGGTGCGCATCAAGGTTGCGCTCATCTCCTCCGCAGCGGCCAGGAGATGGCGCGCGATCACTTCGGCCCGAATCGGGTCTACGCGCTTGTCCATCGCGCTCCTATGCGCTCGTTCATTGCGCATCCTGCGGCTGCGCACTCGACGCGAGCTTCAGGTGCATGGCCCCGCTCGCATCGACCCGAAACGCGGCCCTGGGCGGCACCACCGTGGTTGTGTCCATCTGCTCGATGATGAGCGGTCCGTCGAACTCGGTTCCGGCCGGCAGCAGATCGCGCTTGTACACGGGGGTGTTGGCGAAGCCAGCTTCGGGAAACCAGACGCTGCGCGTCTCGATGAGCGCCCGCAGCACATTGCCGCCGGAGGCCGGCCGTTCCAGCGGCGGCTGCGGCCGCGCCACCGTGACCACTACGCGCAGATTGACGATCTCCACGGGCTGCCCCGCCATGTCGTAGCCGTAGAACTCGCGGTGGCGCCGGTGGAACGCCTCGATCACCTCCTCCAGCGTCAGGGGGAAAACGTTCGCCGAAGGACACGGCTGGATCAGCTCGAAATTCTGGCCGACATAGCGCAGATCGAGCGACCACTCGTATTGCGCAGGCGCATTCTCGCCGGCCTCGCCCGCAAGCCACGTCTCGGCCTGCGCCCGCAATTGGGCAAAGCCCGCGTTGATCGCGCCGAGATTGGCCGCTTCGGCGCGCATGAATCGCGTTAGGCTGAAGTCGCCGCGGATGTCCGCATGCAGCAAGCCGATGGCCGACAGCAACCCGGGACGCGGCGGGACGATGACGCGGCCGATGCCCATGCTGCGGGCGATATCGGCTGCGTGCAGCGGACCGGCGCCGCCGAAGGCAACCAGCGCGAACTCGCGCGGGTCTTCCCCCTGCTCGACCGAGATCACGCGCACCGCGCCCATCATGTTGGCATTGACGATATCGAGGATGCCCGCGGCGGCGGCGAACAGGTCCACGCCGAGGGAAGCGCACAGCTCTTTTTCGATCGCGGCGCGCGCACGCGTGGGATACACCACCATGCGTCCGCCGAGCAGCGTCTTCGGATTGAGCCGGCCGAGGACGACGTTGGCATCGGTCACGGTGGGACGCGTCCCGCCGCGGCCATACGCCGCCGGGCCCGGAACGGCGCCCGCGCTCATCGGCCCGACCTTGAGCAGCCCGCCGGGATCGACCCAGGCGATGCTGCCGCCGCCGGCGCCGATGGTATGGATGTCGATGGTTCGGGTGCGCACCGGAAATCCACCCATGTCGCGCTGGCTCTTCTGCGCCGGCGTCAACGCGCGGATGAGGCACACGTCGGTCGACGTGCCGCCCATGTCGAACGCGATCAGGTCCTCGACGCCGAGCTGCTTGCCCAGACCGCGCGTGCCCACCACCCCGCCCGCCGGCCCCGAGAAGAACGTATTGACCGGCATGCGCCGCACGGCGGCCGGCGATACGGCGCCACCGTTGGATTGCATTACCCGAGGCGCGGCCGTCACGCCGAGCGCGCGCACACCCTGCTCGAAGCGTTCCATATAGCGATCCATGATCGGCATGAGGCTCGCGTTCACCGCGGTGGTGGCGAAGCGCTCGAATTCGCGAAACTCGGCCAGCACCTCGTGCGAGGCGCACACGTAGGCATCGGGCCACACCTCGCGCAGCGCCTCGCGCGCGATCCGCTCGTGAGTGGCGTTGGCGTAAGAATGCAGGAAGCACACGGCCACGGCTTCCATGCCTTTCGAGCGCAGCAACGCGGCGGCCCGGCACACCTGGTCTTGGTCGACGGGCGCGAGCACCCGCCCGCTGTGATCGACACGCTCGTCGATTTCGATTCGGCAGTCACGGGTCGCCGGCGGCAGCGGCTTCGGCACATCGAGATTGAAGTAGTGCGGCCGGCGCTGGCGCGCGAGCTCGAGCACGTCGCGGAATCCTGCCGTGGTCACCATGCCGGTGCGCGCGGTCTTGCCCTCGAGCACGGCGTTGGTTGCGAGCGTGGTGCCCAGCACCAGAAAGGCGATCTCCGCGCACGAGCCGCCCGCCTGCTCCACGATCTCCTGGATGCCCTGCAGGATGCCCAGGGACGGATCCTCGGTGGTCGTCGGCAGCTTGTAGTAACGGTAGTCGCCGCGACCGATATCGACCAGCACGATATCGGTGAACGTGCCGCCGGTATCGATACCGATCCAAAATCGGCTCATCGGGCAATAACTGGGGAAGGTGGCGCGAGCGAGGAAGAATAGCACGCGGGCGGAGCCGAACCAACCGGGTGCGGACGCCGGGTGCGGACGCAGCCGCGGCGTATACTGCGCCGATTCGTACGCTGCGATGGCAAGCCGTGGGCGCGGGCACGAGGCAGGCGAGCCGGTGCTGCGATCGCCGGCGGCGTTTGGTTCACCGGCACACACACGCGATCTTCACGACGCGCATCTGTTTCACCCGCATCTGTTTCACCCGCATCTGTTTCACCCGCATCTGTTTCACCCGCATCTGTTTCACCCAACGGAGACGACCCATGAACTACCCAGGAAGCTGTCACTGCGGCCGGATCGCCTTCACCGTCGAGGGCGAATTGAAGGAGCTTCTCGAGTGCAACTGCTCGATCTGCACCAAGCGCGGATCGTTGTTGTGGTTCGTCCCGCGCGATCGCTTCGAGCTGCAAACGCCGGCGGCGAACGTTGCCACCTACACGTTCAACAAGCACCGGATCAAGCACCACTTCTGCGGCGTGTGCGGAGTTGCGCCGTACGCCGAGGCCACCGATCCGCAGGGCAATGCGATGGCGGCGGTGAACGCGCGCTGCCTCGACGGCACCGACCTCGCGGCCCTGCCGCGCAAGCCGTTCGACGGACGCAGCTCGTAGCGCATCTGCCGCAATCCCGGAAAGGACGACCATGCCCTCATCGGACTTGCCGGCCGCTGCCCGGGCTCTCGACGTGCCGCCGCGTGCGCAGGCTTCGAACTACCCGGAACCGTTCGCAGCGCGCATGGCAGGGCGGCAGAAGCGCGCGCTGGGTAATTACTTCGGCCTGACGAACTTCGGCGTCAACCTCACCCGCCTCGGGCCCGGAGCGGTTTCCGCGCTCAGGCACGCGCACTCGGCGCAGGACGAGCTCGTCTACGTGCTGCAGGGCACCGCGACGCTCAAGACCGACCGCGGCGAGGTCGAGCTGCGCCCCGGGATGTGCGCCGGCTTCAAGGCGGGCAGCGGCAACGCCCACCAGCTGGTGAACCGCGGCATCGACGACGTGCTGTATCTGGAAGTCGGCGATCGGACCGCGGGCGATTCGATCGTCTATCCGGACGACGACATCCAGGCCGGCACCGATGCCACGGGCGAGCGGCGCTTCGTCCACAAGGACGGCACGCCGTATTGATGGCCTTCGGCGAGACAGACCACCTTCGGCGAGACAGACCACCCCGTCCGCGACACTGTCGCGTCCCGCCCCTCCTCGACGAGGAGGGGACCTACCAGACCCTCCCCTCCTCCTCGTCGAGCGGACGAACTAGACCCTTCCCCTCCTCTCACGAGGAGGGGTGCCCGCGCCAGCGGGCGGGGTGGTGTGGTTCTCGGATGGTGTGGTTCTCGGATGGTGTGGTTCTCGGATGGTGTGGTTCTCGGGGAGCTTTGGTTCTCGGGTAGTGTGGTGCCCGACCTGCTAACGCTTGCGCACGCAATCGACGTACGAGCGCATGTGCCCGCCGATCTCATCCTCCACCAGCCCGTGGATGTCGGTGTGGAAGCCGGGAAACTGCTCGTTGAAGTTGCGCGCGAACTTCAGGTACTCGACGATCGTCTTGTTGAAGCGCTCGCCCGGGATGAGCAGCGGTATGCCGGGTGGATACGGCGTCACCAGCGCGCAGGTTACCCGCCCTTCCAACTGGTCGATCTCGACCCGGTCGATCTCCCGGTGCGCCATGGCAGCGAACGCGTCCGAAGGCTTCATCGCCGGCTGCATGTCCGAGAGGTACATCTCGGTGGTCACCCGCGCCACGTCGTGGGCCCGATATGCCTCGTGAATCTGTTGCGACAGGTCGCGCAGCCCCACCCGCTCGTAGCGCGGGAAGCGCTGGCAGAACTCGGGCAGGATGCGCCACATCGGCTGGTTCTTGTCCCAATCGTCCTTGAACTGCTGCAGCGCCGCCACCAGCGTGTTCCAGCGTCCCTTGGTGATGCCGATGGTGAACATGATGAAAAACGAATACAGCCCGGTCTTCTCCACGATGACGCCGTGCTCGGCGAGATAGCGCGTGAGGATCGAGGCCGGAATGCCGGTCTTGGCGAAGCGCCCGGACACGTCGAGCCCGGGCGTGATGACCGTGGCCTTGATCGGATCGAGCATGTTGAACCCGGTCACGAGGTTGCCGAAGCCGTGCCATTTCTCGTTCGCGCGCAGCAGCCAATCCTCGCGCGAGCCGATCCCCTCGGGGGCAAGGCGCTCCGGTCCCCATACCTTGAACCACCAGTCGCGGCCCCACTCGCTGTCGATCTTGCGCATCGCGCGGCGGAAATCCAGAGCCTCCATGATCGACTCCTGCACCAGCGCCGTGCCGCCCGGCGGCTCCATCATCGCCGCCGCCACGTCGCACGAGGCGATGATCGAGTACTGCGGGCTGGTCGAGGTGTGCATCATGTACGCCTCGTTGAAAATGTGCCGGTCGAGCTTGTCCTTGTTGGACTCCTGCACCAGGATCTGCGAGGCCTGCGAGATCCCGGCGAGCAGCTTGTGGGTGGAGTGCGTGGCGAAGATGAGCCCCTCCTGCGGCCGCGGCCGGTTCGGTCCGATCGCGTGCATGTTCGCGTAGTAGTCGTGAAATGCTGCGTGCGGCAGCCAGGCCTCGTCGAAATGCAGGTTCTCGACCGCGTTGCCGAGCGTCTCCTTGATCATCTCGACGTTGTACATCACGCCGTCGTAGGTCGACTGCGTGATCGTCAGGATGCGCGGGCGCTTGTGCTTGGCCTCGCGCGCGAACGGGTTGGCCTCGATCTTGCGCTGGATCGACTCGGGCCGGAACTCCTCCAGCGGGATCGGACCGATGATGCCCAGATGGTTGCGGGTCGGGGTCAGGAACACCGGGATCGCACCCGTCATGGTGATCGCGTGCAGGATCGACTTGTGACAGTTCCGGTCCACGACCACGATGTCGCCCGGCGCCACGGTCGAGTGCCATACCATCTTGTTCGAGGTCGAGGTGCCATTGGTGACGAAGTAGCAGTGGTCGGCGTTGAAGATGCGCGCGGCGTTGCGCTCGGAAGCCGCGACCGGACCGGAGTGATCCAGCAGCTGGCCCAGCTCCTCGACCGCATTGCAGACATCCGCACGCAGCATGTTCTCGCCGAAGAACTGGTGGAACATCTGTCCCACGGGGCTTTTCAGGAACGCGACACCGCCCGAGTGGCCGGGGCAGTGCCAGGAGTAGGAACCGTCCTGTGCGTACTCCACCAGCGCGCGGAAGAACGGCGGCGCGAGCGAGTCGAGATAGCTCTTGGACTCGCGGATGATGTGGCGCGCGACGAACTCCGGCGTGTCCTCGAACATGTGGATGAAGCCGTGCAGCTCGCGCAGGATGTCGTTCGGGATGTGGCGCGAGGTGCGCGTCTCGCCGTAGAGGTAGATCGGAATCTCGGCGTTGCGGAAGCGGATCTCCTTGATGAAGGCGCGCAGCGACTTGAGCGCCTCCATCACCTCCTCCACCGACCCCTGGCCCAGCTCTTCGTCGTCGATCGACAGGATGAAGGCCGAGGCGCGCGATTGCTGCTGGGCGAACTGCGACAGGTCGCCATACGAGGTCACGCCGAGCACTTCGAACCCCTCGGCTTCGATGGCTTGCGCGAGCGCGCGAATGCCCAGGCCCGACGTGTTTTCGGACCGGAAATCTTCGTCGATGATGACGATCGGAAAGCGGAATTTCACTTTGGCGTACCTGCTCCGGATGGCGGCGAATGCGCAAAGGCGGCGGATGGGACAGCGCGATCCAGGAGGGGACCCTGGAGAAGGCGCAATGATCGTTGATATTGACCTCGAGGTCACGACCGAATTCAGAAATTTTTGAGCCGCAGAAACCACACCACCCCGGCGCTGCGCGCCACCCCTCCTCATGAGAGGAGGGGAAGGGTTGATCACTGCACTCCTTGTCAGGCGGGCTGGACGCGACAGCGTTGCGGACGGGATGGTCTCTCCCTCCTGACCGAGAGGGGCTGGACGCGACAGCGTTGCGGACGGGATGGTCCCTCTCCTGCGGCGAAAGAAGTCAAGCGCACGAAGGGGCTGGACGCGACAGGGTTGCGGACGGGGTGGTCTCTCCCCTCCTGACCGAGGAGGGGCTGGACGCGACAGGGTTGCGGACG
>WHTS01000078.1:0-8144 GCA_009377585.1 Betaproteobacteria bacterium | reverse complement strand
CGGGGTGGTCAAAGCCCGACCACCGAAACCCAAATGCAACGCAATGCTCAGCCGATGCGGCAGCTCGCTCCGCCGTCGACGGGCAGCGCCACCCCGGTGATGAAACCCGCCTCGTCGGAGGCGAGGAACAGAGCGGCGTGGGCAACGTCCCAGGCCGTACCCTGCTTGTTGCGCAGCGGCACCTTCGCATCGCGCTCGGCCGCGATCTCGGCCCGGGTGCGGTTCCATGCCCGCGCGCGCGTATCGACAGCCATTGGCGTATCCATGAGACCGGGGAGGATGGCATTGGCCCGGATGCCGTACTCGGCGTTCTGAATGGCCAGCTGCTTGGTGTAGGCAATTACGGCCGCCTTGCTCGCCTTGTAGGTGACCCAGGGGTAGTTGTCGATGGCGGCGAGCGACGAGATATTGATGATCGAGCCGCCGCGCTGCGTGCGCATGACCGGCAGGGCGTGCTTGCAGGCCATGACGATGCCGCGCAGGTTCACCGTCATGATGCGATCGAACGCCTCCTGCGTGATCTCCGTGGGCGAGGCGTCGCCGCCCGCCACACTGATGCCGACGTTGTTGTGCAGGATGTCCAGCCGCCCCCAGCGGCCGATGCAATCGTCCACCGCGAGGCGCAATGCTTCCTCGCTCGTCACGTCGGCTTCGAACGCCTCGACCTCGCCGCCCACCTGACGGATGAGCGCCGCGGTCTGCTCGGCCGCACCGATGTCGCGATCGACCGCCAGCACCTTGGCGCCTTCGCGCGCAAACAGCAGCGCCGTCGCCCGGCCGTTGCCGAGCGTCTCGCCCGGGCTTTGCCCGGCGCCCACGACCATCGCCACCTTGCTCGCGAGTCTCATCGGCCATTACCTCGACGGGTTTGCCCGCTCGAATCTCATTATGCCATCGCAGCCCTCGGCGAAACACGAGCTCCGAAGCTCATTGCGGCCGGATGCGTGTCGTCAGGCCGAGCAGCACCGCGGTTGCCGCGAGCAGGGCCAGTGCGCTCCCGGCAAGCGACCAGTGAATGCCGATCAGACTGCCGAGCATGCCGACCGTGATGCCACTGAACGCGCGCAACCCCAGCGCCGACATGCCGTACAGCCCGATCACCCGGCCGCGGATCGGCTCGGGTGCATGCAGTTGCACCAGGGTCTGAGCCATCGCATTGAAGGCCAGGTTGAAAAAGCCCGCCGCGAACAGCAGCGCCAGCGCAAGCGGATAGCTTTGTGCCGCGGCGAATCCGCCGATGCACAGGCACCAGAGGATGGTCAGAATGAACGCGGTGCGCGGATGTGCGCGCAGCAAACCGCGGCTTTCCAGCGCCACGCCGGCCATGAGGGCGCCGGCCGCATCGGCGCTCAGGAGCAGGCTATAGCCCAACCCGGCATGGCCGTGACCGAGGTCGGTGGCGAATTCCGGCATCTGCGCCTGGTAGGCGTTGCCGACGAAGAACGATGCGCCGCCTGCCAGCAGGATCATCGATGCAATGGTGCGGTTGTGTGCTACCTCGCGCGCGACGGCGACGATGTCGGCCAGTCCGCCGAGCGTCTGGGGCTTTGCATGCGGCGTGCGGCCGGCCGCACGTGCGCCATACGGCGCCTTCCACAGCCACCACACCAGCGGAATGTAAATGAGCACGTTGACGAGGATGCCCCATGCCGGACCGAACGCCAGCATGAGCACCCCACCGATCGCCGGCCCGAGCAGGATGCCGAGCTGGCGCGAGGTGGCGTTCAGGCGCACCGCGCTTTGCAGCTGCGCGGGGCCGACGATGTCGTGCACCAGCAGCTGGCTCGCCGGCAGCCATAACACCCCGGCGAAGCCATGCAGGGTCAGCAGCACAGCGGCATGCCAGATCTCCAGCGTGTCGGTGAGGAAGAGCACGCCCCAGGCCGCCGACACGAGCATGAAAAGCACCATGCCGAGCTGGATGATGCGCCGCGGATCGAAGCGGTCGGCAGCCGCGCCCGAATACACCGAGAAGAACAGGAACGGCAGCCAGTGGGTGAGAACGGCGATGCCGCCCAGGGTCGGCGAGTGGAACTTCTGATAGATGATCCAGTAGCTGATGACGTGCTCGATGCTGTCGGCCATCATCGCCAGCGCCGAGGTGAGGAAGTAGGCGCGAAAACCGGGATGGCGCAGCGCTGCGAATGCCGGTACCCGCGGCGCGGAGGCGGCGGAAGCGCTCATGGACGTGGCCGGCGTCTTGCGCTGCTTGCCGCCGCGAACAGGCAGCGGCGAATCGGGCCGTCTGGCCGGGGGTACAGGTACGCATCGTCGGAGCGCCGGCCGGACCGGCTAGCCATGCGTCTCGTCCGCCCTCTTGGCCGGCCCGTCCTGGAACGGGAAACCCATCTCGCGTACCACCCGACGCATGTCCTCGATTGCGGCCGCCACTTGCACCGGATCGCCGCGCACGCCCAGCTCCACATGGCGGCGGGTGGCGTTCGGGCCCATGGAGGGCAGGCTGAAAGCCTTCAGCTTGTCGTAATGCTGCTGGGCGTACTCCATCGCAGGGATCAGCTGCGACTCGCCGCATTCGTAGACTACGATGGACGCTTCCGCCCAGCGGTCGCTGTCGAACAGATCGCGGTAGTGCGTGTCGAGCACCCACTCGATCATCGGCCAGGCCATCTGCGGAAAGCCGGGAACGAAATGGTGGTCGCGAATGCTGAATCCCGGGGTGCGATTGAACGGATTCGGAATGATCTCGCAGCCGCGTGGAAACTCGCCCATGCGCAGCCGCTGCGGCGTGAGCTCGCCGCCGAAGCGGGCGCGAATCTCGCGTTCCGCGTCCGGATGCAGCGCCAGCACAACACCGAGCGCCTCGGCCGCGCACTGACGGGTATGGTCGTCGGGGGTTGCGCCGATGCCGCCGAAGCTGAAAACGATGTCGCCACGATCGAAGCTGCGCCGAAGCGCCGCCGTCAGGCGCTCAGGGTCGTCGCCGTGGTATTCGGCCCAGGCAAGCCGCAAGCCGCGCTTGGCCAGTGCCTCGATGGCGAACGAAAGATGCTTGTCCTGGCGCTTGCCGACGAGAATCTCGTCGCCGACGACGATTGCCCCGAATGCCATTGGTTCTCCGCGGGTTCAGATTTCCACTCAGAGTGAGTGAAGCGTGAAAAGTGAAACGATGCACTCCTTCACTCTTCACTCCTCAACAAATGACGTCTGGCCCCCATCTCCACTCTTCACTCTTCACTCTTCACCAAATGACGGCTGCCCCATCTCCTACATCATCACCTTGCCGCCGTTGGTATCCATCACCATGCCGTTGAGATACGAGGCGCCGTCGGAGGCGAGAAACACCACCACCCGGGCGTGCTCGTCCGGATCGGGCAAGCGTTTCATCGGCACCTGGGCGGAAATCTGCGCGATGTTCTCCGGCGTGCGCAGCGCCTTCACCCGCGGCGTGAGCGTGGTGATCGGAGCGACCGAGTTGCAGGTGATGCCGTGCTCGCCCAGGGTGAAGGCGAGAAAGCGCGTGAGCTGGATGACGCCGGCCTTGGATGCCGCATATGCCGGCGAGGTCGAGCTCGAGATGGTCCGGCCGGAAATCGAGGAAATCGTGACGATACGTCCGGCGGGCGATTTCTTCAGATGCGCGATGGCGCTCTTGCAGCACAGGAAGGTACCGCGCAGGTTGAGCGCGACCGTCTTGTCCCATTCCTCGACCGGCATGTCCTCGACGTTGGCAAGACGCCCGTAACCGCCGGCGGAGGTCACCAGCACGTCGAGCCCGCCGAGCTCACTCACGGTGCGGGCAATCGCGTCCTGGACGCTCTTCTCGTCGGTCACGTCGACCGCAACGGCGATCGCCTTGCCGCCCGCGGCAATGATCTGGCGCACCACCTCGGCCGCGCCGGGCTGGTCGATATCCAGCGCGGCCACCTTGGCGCCTTGCTGGGCGAAAGCTCGCGCGGTGCACGCGCCGATGCCTTGCGCGGCGCCGGTGACGGCCACCACGCGTCCTGACAACTCGGGATAGACGGCTGCCATTGTCGTTTTACCTTTCGAACGGTTCCACTCGTTTCACTCGAATGCCGATGCGCGCCGCGCGCGGTTTCGCATTCATCCCTCCCGCCCGCGCTTGGCATGCGCCGCCAGCACCAGGGCGACGCACGCGGTCAGCCGCTTGGCATACGCGATGTGAATGAACTCGTTCGGGCCGTGCGCGTTCGAGTGCGGCCCCAGCACCCCGGTGATGAGGAACTGCGCCTGCGGAAAATGCTTGCCCAGCATGCCCATGAAGGGGATCGTGCCGCCCTCGCCGACCATGGCGGCCGGCTTGCCGAACACCGCCTCCGACGCGCCGTGCGAAGCCTCCAGCAGCCACGGCGCCAGAGCCGGCGCGTCCCAGCCGCTCGCCCCCTGATCGGCCTGAAAGCTCACCTTGGCGCCATAGGGAGGATCGGCTTCCAGGATGCGCTTCAGATCGCGCGTCGCCTGCGCGCCGTCGATCAGCGGCGGGATGCGCAGGCTCAGCTTCAGCTCCGTGTAGGGGCGCAGCACGTTGCCGGCGTTCGCGATCGGCGGCAGTCCGTTCGCCCCGACCACCGACAGGAACGGCCGCCAGGTGCGATTGAGCACCGCCTGCGCCGGATCGTCGACCATCGCGCTGGTCGCGCCGGCGAACGGGTACTTGCGAACGACATCGACGCCGAGCATGGCGCCGACCGCGCGCGCCTGCTCCAGGCGCTCCTGCGGAATCGGACAATGGAATTCAGCGGGCAGGATGCGACCGGTGCGCGCGTCCTCGATCCGATCGAGCAGCATCCGGGCGATGCGAAACGACGACGGCACCAGCCCGCTGGCATCGCCCGAATGCACACCTTCGGTCAGCACGTCCACGCGCAAAGTTCCGGCCGCGATGCCGCGCAGCGACGTGGTGAACCAGAGCTGATCGTAGTTGCCGCAGCCCGAATCGAGCCCGATGACGAGATCCACCGCGCCCACGCGCGCCGACAGCGCCTCCAGGTAATACGGCAGATCGTAGCTGCCGCTCTCTTCGCAGCATTCGATCATCGCCACGCAGCGCGCATGCACGATGCCCTGCGCGCGCAACGCCATGACGGCGGCAAGCGAGGCGAACACCGCGTAGCCGTCGTCGGCGCCGCCGCGGCCGTAGAGCTTGTCGCCTTCGATGACCGGTTGCCACGGCCCGAGACCCTCGCGCCATCCGGTCATTTCGGGCTGCTTGTCCAGATGGCCATAGAGCAGCACCGTACCGGGCGCATCGCCCGGGATTTCCAGGAAGAGCAGCGGCGTGCGCCCGGGCAGCCGGACGATCTCCACCGTCATGCCCGGCACGGACTGGCGTTGGCACCACTGCGAGGCGAGCTGGACGGCCTGCTCGATGTAGCCGTTGGCCTCCCAGGCCGAATCGAAGTGCGGCGACTTGCAGGCAATGCGGATGTACTCGGTCAGACGCGGGACGATCTCCCGGTCCCACAGGGCGGACACGAAGTCGCGAGCGGCGTCGGCGTTCATGGGAAGCTCGAAGGCAAGGCGTTGCGCAAAAGCATATCAGCTCCGGCGCGATCGCAGACGCGCGCGGTGAACCGTGCCAGGTGCTTCGCGCCTGCCGATGCATTGACCCGCGCCGCGACCTCCCGCACACTGAACACGCGATACTCCCCTCTCCCTCCGGGAGAGGGGCCGGGGGTGAGGGAAGGCGTGCGCATGACGCATAATCTCCCCTCACCCTCGATCCCTCTCCCGAAGGGAGAGGGAAGACAAGCATGCCCTTGGTACAAGAAGGGGAGCGGACTGTCTTCCAATGCGGAAGGATCGATAGGGGACGCGGTTGGCCGGTTAGGCGGGAGGAGGAGCATGGACCAGCGTTACGACTACATCATCGTCGGAGCCGGATCGGCGGGCTGCGTCCTGGCCAATCGACTCACCGAGTCGGGCGAGCATCGCGTCCTGCTGCTCGAATCCGGCGGGCGCGACAGCAACCGCTGGATTCATGTCCCGATCGGCTTCGGCAAGGTGATGTTCGACCGCAAGGTCAACTGGATGTTCGAGACCGAGCCCGAGCCGCGCATGAATGGGCGCAGCATCAAGATTCCGCGCGGGCGCGTGCTCGGCGGTTCCAGCTCGATCAACGGGCTCATCTACATCCGCGGCCAGCGCGAAGACTTCGACGGCTGGCGCGCGGCTGGCAATCCCGGCTGGGGTTTCGACGATTGCCTGCCCTATTTCAAGAAGGCGGAGCATCAGTCGCGCGGCGCCGACGAATGGCACGGCGTGGGCGGGCCGCTCAACGTCTCCGACGTGAAGGACCGCCATCCGCTGGCCGATTCCTTCATCGAAGCCGGCGCCAAGCTCGGGATCGATCGCAACGACGATTTCAACGGCGCGCGCCAGGAGGGGCTCGGCTACTTCCAGGGCACCGCCCGCAACGGCATGCGTTGCAGCGCGGCCGTCGCCTATCTGCGCCCGGCCATGCAGCGCCGCAATCTCACGGTCGTCACCGACGCGCACGCCAACCGCGTCCTGATGGAAGCTACGCGCGCGACCGGCGTCGCCTATACGGTAGACGGCGTGGCGCAACAGGCGTTCGCCGAGCGCGAGGTGATCGTCGCCGCCGGGGCCATCCAGTCGCCGCAACTGCTGCAGCTTTCGGGCATCGGGCCGGGCGAGTTGCTGCAGCGGCACGGCATCGGCGTGGTCAAGGCGCTGCCCGGCGTCGGCAAGAATCTGCAGGATCACCTGCAGGCGCGCATGATCTGGCGCTGTTGCGAGGCCGTCACGGTGAACGACGACCTCATGAGTTGGCGGCGCAAGGCGATGATCGGTCTTCAGTATGCGTTGAAGCGCAGCGGCCCGCTATCGTGGTACGCGGGCCTTGCCGGGGGCTTCGCGCGCACCCGGCCCGAGCTCGACCGGCCCGACGTGCAGTTCCACTTCTTCCCCTACTCGACCGACCGCACTGATCCCAGCCTGCACCGCTTCTCCGGCTTCACGATGTCGGTGTGCAAGCTGCGTCCGGATTCGCGCGGCACGGTTCAGATCAAGTCGGCCGACCCGTTTGCGGCCCCGGCGATCCAACCGAATTTCCTCGAGCGCGAATCCGACGTGGCCACCATGCTCGACGGCCTCAAGCTCATCCGCAGCTTCGCCGCCACCGAGGCGCTCGCGCGCTGGATCGTGGCGGAGCACGACCCGGGGCCAGCCTGCGCCAGCGACGACCAGCTGGTCGACTTCGTCCGCAACAAAGGGATAACGGTCTACCATCCGGTGGGCACCTGCAAGATGAGTGCCGACGCCGACGCGGTGGTGGATACGCAACTCAAGGTGCACGGCATGAATGGGCTGCGCGTGATCGACGCTTCCGTCATGCCGCTGCTCACCTCGGGCAACACCAATGCGCCGGTCATCATGGTCGCCGAGAAGGCCGCCGACATGATCCTCGGCAGGCACTGAAATCCGTGGGAGAAGGCAGCCGCATGATCGAGCAACGCGTGGGCGAGCCGGTCGATGCCCGGCCGGCGGAACGTCCGCAAAGAACGCCGCTGCCGGGACGCTACGTGGACGTGGTCCCCGTGGACGCGGCCGCGCACGGCGACGATTTGTTTGCCGCGGCTACCGGGCCCGGCACTGAAACGATGTGGACTTATCTTTCGGTCGGCCCGTGGCCGGATCGCGCCAGTCTCGACGCCTGGCTGCGAGCGGCTGAGGGATCGCAGGACCCGTTCACCTACGCGCTGGTGGAGAAGACGAGCAACCAGGCGCTCGGGATCGCGACCTACATGCGCATCGAGCCCAAGCACCGCGTCATCGAAGTGGGTGGCATCTGGTATACGCCGGCGCTGCAGCGCACGCGCGCCGCGACCGAGGCCATGTACCTGATGGCCAAGCACGCGTTCGAGGTTTTGCGCTACCGGCGCTACGAGTGGAAGTGCAATGCGTTCAACGAGCCGTCGCGGCGGGCTGCCCTGCG
This sequence comes from Betaproteobacteria bacterium, assembly GCA_009377585.1. Taxonomy (NCBI): domain Bacteria; kingdom Pseudomonadati; phylum Pseudomonadota; class Betaproteobacteria; species Betaproteobacteria bacterium. Next base: position 205 of record WHTS01000078.1, on the reverse strand, counting down.
TCTGGGGTTCACCTACGAAGGGCTTTTTCGCCAACACATGATCGCGCGCGGACGCAATCGCGACACCGCCTGGTTCTCGCTGCTCGAAGCCGAGTGGCCGGCGCGCCGCGCGGCCTTCGAGCGCTGGCTCGAGCCGGAGAACTTCGATGCGGCGGGCCGGCAGCGCACCGCGTTGGCCGCCGGCGGTATGCCGCCCGCCGCCTAG
>WHTS01000077.1:22225-29732 GCA_009377585.1 Betaproteobacteria bacterium | reverse complement strand
GGGCTAATACTGCTCACGAGGAGGGGTGCCCGCGCGAGCGGGCGGGGTGGTGTGGGGTTGTGAGGAGGGCGGCGCGAAAATTGACCGCGGTCAAGGGAGGGGCGGCGCCGCGCCCAGTATAGTGGCTGCCCGCGCACCGGCGGCGCGAAGTCACTGCCGGCGCGCCGCCGGTGGGAAGTTATTGCCGGCGTGCCGCCGGCAGGGCTCACTGCGAGGTAGGACACCATGGCGTTATCCGACATCGAGATCGCCCAGCAGGCGAAAATGCAGCGCATCGTGGAAGTAGCCGCGAAGCTCGGCATCGCAGAGGCCCACCTCGAGCCGTACGGGCACTACAAGGCCAAGGTTTCGCTCGAGTTCGTCGCGAGCTTGAAGGACAAACCCGACGGCAAGCTGATTCTGGTCACGGCGATGAGCCCAACACCGGCCGGGGAGGGTAAGACCACCACCACGGTGGGCCTGGGCGATGCGCTCAATCACATCGGCAAAAAGACTATCATCTGCCTGCGCGAGCCTTCGCTCGGGCCGGTGTTCGGCATGAAGGGCGGCGCAGCCGGCGGCGGCTATGCGCAAGTCGTGCCGATGGAAGACATCAACCTGCACTTCACCGGCGACTTCAACGCCATCGCGCTTGCGAACAACCTGCTCGCGGCGATGATCGACAATCACATCACGCACGGCAACGAGCTCGGCATCGATCCGCGCCGGATCACCTGGAAGCGGGTGATGGACATGAACGATCGCGCCTTGCGCGACATCGTGTGCTCGCTCGGCGGAACGGCCAACGGCTACCCGCGCGAGGACGGCTTCGATATCGTGGTGGCTTCCGAGGTGATGGCGATCTTCTGCCTCGCCACCTCGCTCCAGGACTTGAAGGAGCGCCTGGGCAACATCGTGTTCGGCTACACCCGCGACGCCAAGCCGCTGCGCGCGCGCGATCTGAAGGCGCACGGCGCGATGGCCGTGCTGCTGAAGAATCAGATCGCACCCAACCTGGTGCAGACGCTGGAGAACAACCCGGCGTTCATCCACGGCGGCCCGTTCGCCAACATCGCGCACGGCTGCAACTCCGTCACCGCGACCAAGACGGCGTTGAAGCTCGCCGATTACGTGGTCACCGAAGCCGGGTTTGGCGCCGATCTCGGTGCGGAGAAGTTCCTCGATATCAAGTGCCGCAAGGCGGGCTTGAAGCCCGCTGCCGCAGTCATCGTCGCCACCGTGCGTGCGCTCAAGCATCACGGCGGCATCGATCGCACCCAGTTGAACGTCGAGAACCTGCCCGCGCTGGAGAAAGGCCTGGCCAACCTCGAGCGCCACGTGCACAACGTGAAGGAGGTCTACGGCCTTCCCTGCGTCGTGTCGATCAACCGCTTCACCGCCGACACCCAGGCCGAGATGGATCTTCTCGCCGACCGCATCGGCAAGCTGGGCGCAAGCGTGGTCGTGGCGAACCACTGGGCGGAGGGCGGCAAGGGCGCGGCCGATCTCGCGCGCGCGGTGGTCGCGATGTGCGAGCAGAAGTCCAGCCCGACCTTCGTCTACGACGACGCCGATCCCTTGTGGGAGAAAATGAAGAAGATCGCCACGCGCGTATACGGCGCGGCCGACATCACGGCCGATGCCAAGGTGCGCAACCGCATCAAGGAGCTGCAGGAGTCGGGCTACGGCCACTATCCCGTTTGCGTGGCGAAGACCCAGTCTTCGTTCACGACCGACCCGAGCGTGCGCGGGGCGCCGACCGGTCACATCGTCAACATCCGCGAAGTGCGGCTCGCCGCGGGCGCCGAATTCGTGGTCATGATCTGCGGCGACATGATGACCATGCCGGGCCTGCCGAAAGTGCCGTCGGCCGAGAAGATCGACGTCGACGCGAACGGCAAGGTGGTGGGGCTGTTCTGAGCGTTCATTGACGCTCGTCGCGCGAGCATGTTACAAGTGCCCGGCTTGCCGGTACGATCGACCGGCAAGCATCCCAAAGGGGAGTAGCTACAGCGGCGCAACGGCCGCTGCGGTACGGTCGTCAAGACGGAATGCCGAGCGATCGGTTGCCCCGGCCGTGCCGGCATCACTGCATGCGAGACCTTTGTTTGCGTTCGAAGGGCGGCCCAGCCGCTCGCAGCGTTTTCCGCTTCGGGATTCGCTGCATTCGGGCGTGCTTCGAGAGCCGGATCGCTGTCGCGAATATTCCTCGCGCCTGTGAGCGAGGATCGCGCTCGGCGACGAATAAGAAGGATCGTACGCATGCATGACGCTGCCGCAGCGCGCTACGCGCGCGCCTGTCGCCGAATGTCGTTTTCCTCGGGCGTGTTTGCCTTCGTCGTATTCATCCTGGCCGGCGCATCGCCAGCCTGGGCGGCAGATGCCGGCGGACCGGCATTGTTCGGCATACCGGTCGATTTCGTATTGTTCGCCCTCACGCTGCTCGGCGTCGGCATATTCCACCATCACACGCTCGCGGTCGCGCTGACCGGGCTGACCGTGATCATCGCCTACAAGCTCGGTTTCACCGGCTTCAATACCGGCCCGGGGCTCGCCGGCCTGGGCGCGCACTTCGCCCACGAGTGGGTGATCCTCACCAACCTGCTCGGCCTGTTGCTCGGGTTTGCGCTCCTGTCCAATCATTTCGAAAAAAGTCACGTGCCGGCGGCTTTGCCGCGCGTCCTGCCGGACGACTGGAAAGGCGGCTTCGTGCTGCTGGCGTTGATCTTCGTGCTGTCGGCGTTCCTGGACAACATCGCCGCGGCGCTGATCGGCGCGACCATCGCCGCTGCGGTGTACCGGCGCAAGGTACACATCGGTTATCTCGCCGCCATCGTGGCGGCGTCGAACGCGGGCGGCGCCGGCAGCGTGCTCGGTGACACGACCACCACGATGATGTGGATCGACGGCGTGAGCGCGATCGACGTCCTGCCTGCTTTCATCGCCGCCATCGCCGCGCTCGTCGTCATCGCCGTTCCCGCGGCGCTCCTGCAGCAGCGCCACTCGCCGATCGTCAAGGATCCGTCGGCGCGCATCACCATCGATTGGGCCCGTGTCGGCATCGTGCTCATCATCCTGCTCGCCGCCGTGGCGACGAACGTGATGGTCAACAGCAGAGCGCCCGAACTGGCGGACAAGGTGCCGGCGCTGGGGCTCGCCGTGTGGGTTGCGCTGCTCGTCACCGCATTCTGGCGCCGTCCGGAGTGGAGCCTGCTGCCCGAGGCGCTCAAGGGCAGCATCTTTCTGTTGGCGCTGGTCAGCATCGCCTCCATGATGCCGGTGGAACGCCTGCCCGCGGCATCCTGGCAATCGGCGCTTACGCTCGGGTTCGTCTCTTCGGTGTTCGACAACATTCCGCTCACCGCGCTGGCTCTGAAGCAAGGCGGCTACGACTGGGCGTTGCTCGCCTTTGCCGTGGGCTTCGGCGGCTCGATGGTCTGGTTCGGCTCGTCGGCCGGCGTTGCCGTATCCAATATGTTTCCGGAAGCGCGCTCGGTCGGCTCCTGGCTGAAGCACGGCTGGTTCATCGCCGTCGCCTACGTCGTGGGATTCTTCGTCATGCTGGCCCTTTGGGGATGGTATCCCACGGACAAGAGAGAACGTCCCACGCAGGCGCCGGCCGTGAGCGTAGCGCCATCGGCACACGATCGGCTCGCGCGAGCGAACCGACTCGTGGTGCGAGAAGGAGTCGTGGTGCGAGAAACCAAGCCGCACGCGGCCGAAACCAAGCCGCACGCGGCGTTCGATTGACGCCCGCGAAGCGCGCGTGATAAAAGGCGCTCTGCATTCCGTACGGCATGGAATGCAACTCCAAAGGGGAGTAGCTACGGCGGCGAAAGCCGTCGCGAAGCGGCCGTCATCACGGGATCGCGCAACTCTTGCGCATCCCCGGTCGCTCCGGCACCCAGCGTTGCAGGCGAGACCTTTGCCCGTGTAGACCTTGATAGGTATGTCTTCGGGATGAAGGCAGCGGCTCGGTGCGCGTGCAGTACGCCCCGGCATGCGGCCCGAGTCGTGAACGAGGGAGGATGCGCATGCAGCATGCGGGCGCGGACGGCGCGCACGGACGGAGGTCGGCGAAGTGGCCGCTCGGCCTGGCGCTCGCCGCTGCATCGATCCTCCAGCCTGACCTGGCGGTTGCCGCGGCAACCGACGGGCCGGCACTGTTCGGCATTCCGGTCGACTTCATCCTGTTCGCGCTGACGCTGATCGGCGTTGGTGTGCTGCATCACCATACGCTCGCGGTCGCGCTGACCGGCCTGGCGGTGGTCACCGCCTACAAGCTCGCCTTCACCGGGTTCAAGACGGGTGACGGCCTGGCCGGACTCGGCGCCCATTTCGCCCACGAGTGGGTGATCCTGACCAACCTGCTGGGACTGCTGCTGGGTTTCGCGCTGCTGTCGAAACACTTCGAGGAAAGCCGCGTTCCCGCCACGCTGCCGCGCTACCTGCCCGACGACTGGAAGGGCGGCTTCGTGCTGCTCTGCCTGATCTTCGTGCTGTCGTCGTTCCTCGACAACATCGCCGCGGCCTTGATCGGCGGCACCATGGCCGGCGTGGTCTACCGCGGCAAAGTCCACATCGGTTATCTGGCCGCGATCGTGGCCGCATCCAACGCGGGCGGTTCCGGCAGCGTGGTGGGCGACACCACCACCACGATGATGTGGATCGACGGCGTGGCGGCGACTACGGTGCTGCCCGCGTTCATAGCCGCCTTTGTGGCGTTGCTGGTGCTTGGCGTTCCGGCGGCTTTGCTGCAGCAGCGGTATTGTCCAATTGCGCGCGACGAGACCACCCGCGAAGGCATCGACTGGGCGCGGCTCGCGATCGTCTTCATCATCCTCGCCGCTGCGATCGTGGCCAACGTATTGATGAACACGCAGGCGCCGCAACTCGGGGACCAGCTGCCCGTGATCGGGCTGGCGGTCTGGGTGGCGCTCTTTCTCACAGCCAGCTGGCGCAGACCCGAATGGTCGCTGCTGCCCGAGGCCATCAAGGGCAGCATCTTCCTGCTCTCGCTGGTGAGCATCGCCTCCATGATGCCGGTCGAGAAGCTGCCGGCGGCGTCGTGGCAGACCGCGTTCGGGCTCGGCTTCATCTCGTCGGTGTTCGACAACATTCCGCTGACAGCTCTCGCATTGAAACAGGGCGGCTACGACTGGGCCGTACTCGCATTTGCCGTCGGCTTCGGCGGCTCGATGATCTGGTTCGGGTCCTCGGCCGGCGTCGCGCTCTCCAATATGTATCCTCAGGCCAGGTCGGTTGCAGCCTGGCTCCGGCACGGCTGGTTCGTCCCGGTGGCGTACGTGATCGGCTTCTTCGTCATGTTGGCGCTCTGGGGCTGGCATCCGACGGAGAAGCGCGGCAAGACCGTATTCGACGACGCGCCGGCCGCGGTTGCCATCTACGGGCGCGAGGCGGCAGCGGACGGCCGGCTGTCTTGAATGCACCCAAATCGATGATTGTGAGGGAGACGTTGCAATGGAAATGATGCAGTGGGTTACCTTGATCGTGTTCGGCCTCACGATCCTGGCGGTGATCACCAACGTGGTCGACAGCACGCTGGCTGCGCTGATCGGCGTGGCGGTGATGTGCTGGCTGGGCATCATGACCGAGACCGAAGCGTTCAACTACGTCGACTGGAACGTCATGGCGATCCTGGTCGGCATCTGGATCATCGCCGGCTATTTCGGCAAGAGCGGAGTGCCGAGCTGGCTTTCGATCCAGGCGCTCAAGCTGTCGGGCGGCCGGCCGGGGCTTCTGGTCATCATCCTCACGATGCTGGCCGGCATCATTTCCATGTTCGTCGACAACGTGGTGACGATCCTCATGATGGCGCCGGTCGCGCTGCCCCTCGCGCGCGCCGTGAAGCTGCCTCCGGTGCCCGTCATCCTGATGATCGGCTTCGGCGCCAACTTCATGGGCACCGCGCTCTTGATCGGCGACCTGCCGCCGCAGATGCTGCACAGCGTCGCGGGCGCCGAATTCTGGGACTTCCTGTGGCAGTTCGGGCGGCCGTCTTCGTTCCCGATCCTGATGATCACGTTCGCCATCACGCTGCTCGCGATGTGGTTCTACGGCTTTCGCGGCCACACGCGCGTTGCCGATATGTCGGCGCTTGGAGTCGAAGCCAAGATACCGAATCCGCTGTTTGCGACCATCGTGGTGGTCTGGTTCGTCGGCACCGTCATCGCCATGTCGATGCGCGAGCTGCTCGGCGTGCAGCTCGGCTTCATCGCGCTGACTGGCGCCGTCACGCTGGTGCTGGTGCTCGAGCTGCTTGGCGACCGCGTCAAGACGTCGAGCTTCGAGGAGTCGATGCAGGAGCTGGATTGGCGCGCGATCTTCTTCTATATCGCGCTGTTCGCTCTGGTCGGCGGGCTGGAAAAGAGCCACATCCTGGACATGCTGGCGAATGCGATCCGGCCGGTGTTCGTCGAGAACTATGCGCTCGGCGCGACGCTGCTCTACTGGGTGACCGTGCCGATCGTGGGCATCGTCGAGCACGACGCCTACATCCTCACGTTCCTGCACACCATCAAGGACATGGCCCAGGGCGGGATCGAACCGTGGCCGCTGTGGTGGATGCTGCTGTGGTCGGGCACGCTCGGAAGCAATCTCACCGTGGCCGGTGCGCCTGCCTTGTACGTCGCGTTGAGCCTGGGCGAGAAGGAGGAAGGACGCAAGGTGTCGCTGCGCGAATTCCTCTCCTGGAGCATTCCGTTCACGATCGTCTGCTCGCTCGTGTGCTACGTGCTCGGGATGCTCATCTGGGTGCTGCCCTACTCCAATTGATACAGCCGAGAACAAGCGCACTGGATACAAGGAGACCGAAATGTACAAGCACATCCTCATTCCGACCGACGGCTCGGACCTGTCGCGCGCGGCCGCACTGAACGGCGTCAAGCTGGCAAAGGCGCTGGGCGCGAAAGTGACCGGGTTCTTCGCGGCGCCCGCGCCGACCCCGCTGGTCTACGAAGGCTTCCTGCCGGTCGGCTACACCACGCAGGAAGGCCATGCCGAATTGATCGACAAGACCGCCGCGAAGTACCTGGGCGTGATCGAGCGCGCCTGCGAGAAGGCGGGCGTGCCGTGCAAGAGCGTGTACGTCACCAACGAATACGCGGCCGACGCCATCATGGATGCGGCGAAGAAGTACCGGTGCGATCTCATTTTCATGGCTTCCCACGGCCGGCGCGGCTTGTCCGGCGTGCTTCTTGGCAGCCAGACGCAGAAGGTGCTGACGCATTCCAAGGTTCCCGTGCTCGTTTGTCGCTAGTCCATCGCGCGCAGGCGGACGCAACGCCTGCGCGCTACCGATCACCAGTGTTCATGCTGCTTGCGTCGACGTACGCGCATGTCGCGAGCGACTCGAAGGCCGAAACTTGACCTTGGTCATTTTCTTGCCGCCGCCTTTGCGCCATAGTGATGCAGCGCCTTCGCGGGCATCGATACGCACGCGAGATGCGAGGCGCAAATTCATAACAGCGACGGAGGAGGCATCATGAATCTATTCAGGCGCGCACGG
>WHTS01000077.1:0-22219 GCA_009377585.1 Betaproteobacteria bacterium | reverse complement strand
TTCAGGCGCGCACGGGGCTCGTTCGTGCTCGCGGCCGCGGCCGCAGCCGTGATCGGATTGCCGGCCGGTGCTTGGGCGTGGGAGCCCACCAAGCCCGTGGAGTTCGTCGTGCCGGCGGGAACCGGCGGCGGCGCGGACCAGATGTCGCGCCTGCTGCAGGGGATCGTACAGAAGCACAGCCTCATGAAGCAGCCCCTGATCGTGGTGAACAAGTCCGGGGGTGCGGGCGCCGAGGGCTTCCTCCACATCAAGGAGGCGAAGAACGATCCGCACAAGATCATCATCACGCTCTCCAACCTGTTCACGACGCCCCTGGCCACCGGCGTTCCTTTCAACTGGAAGGACCTGACCCCGGTCGCGATGCTCGCACTCGATCAGTTCGTGCTGTGGGTCAACGCGGAGTCGCCGCACAAGACGGCCAAGGACTATCTGGGCGCGGTCAAGGCCGCGGGCCCCAACAAGTTCAAGATGGGCGGAACGGGCTCGAAGCAGGAAGACCAGATCATCACGGTCGCGCTGGAGAAAGCGACGGGAGCCAAGTTCACCTACATCCCGTTCAAGGGCGGCGGCACGGTCGCGGTGCAACTGGTCGGCAAGCACATCGACTCCTCGGTGAACAATCCGATCGAGGGCGTGGCGCACTGGCGCGGCGGCAAGCTGCGGCCCTTGTGCGTGTTCGATTCGGAGCGCATGCCGTACAAGGACAAGATTGCCGGCGACATGTCCTGGAACGACATTCCGTCGTGCAAGGAAGCCGGCGTCCCGGTCGATTACGTCATGCTGCGCGGCATTTTCGCCGCCCCGGGCATTCCGAAGGATGCGGTCGATTACTACGTCGGCGTGTTCCAGAAGGTCCGCGAAACGCCGGAATGGAAAAAGTTCATGAACGACGGTGCCTTCAATACCACGTTCATGAGCGGCCCCGAATACGTCAAGTGGGTGGAGCAGGCGGAGACGACGCACCGCGGCTTGATGCAGGAAGCGGGGTTCATGGCGAAGAAGTAGCCTCGCAACCCGGCAATTTGGCATTGGCCGCCGTGCAAGATGCCGCCTAGAGCAGCGGCTTGCGCGGCGGCGCGTAATCGAGCAGGGAGGTCGTTCGAGCGTGGATGACAGCGCGCAATCCCGGCACGGCATATCGACGCGAGCCGTGGAGATCGTCGTTGCGGCGACGATCTTCCTGTTGGGCGCCGTGGTCGTGTACGACAGTTTCCGTCTGGGGGCCAGCTGGGCGTCCGACGGTCCGCAAGCCGGCTACTTCCCGTTTTACATCGGCGTGATCATCTGTTCTTGCGCGACCATGATCCTGCTCCACGCCGTCGTCGGCAAGCATGCCGGGCCGCCGGTGTTCGTCACCTGGGTGGCGCTCAAGCGGGTCATGCAGGTGCTGGGTCCGGCCGCGGTGTACGTGCTGGGCATCCAGGTGATCGGTATCTACCTCGCCGCGGCCGCCTACATCGCCATCTTCATGTTCTGGCTCGGTCGCTACTCGATGGTTGTGGCGGCGGCGGTGGGCGTGGGTGTGATGACGATCTTCTTCCTGATGTTCGAGGTGTGGTTCAAAGTCCCGCTGTACAAGGGCTTGCTGGATCCGCTCGCATTCCTGGGTTACTGATGCGCCGCGTCCGAATCGTGGCAGCATGCGTGCGCAGAGACGTGACGTGGAAGAACTGAGCGCGCTTTTCCACGGTTTCGCAGTGGCGCTCTCGCCGCTGAACGTGCTGCTCATGTTCCTCGGCATCCTGCTGGGGGTCATCATCGGCGTGCTGCCCGGCCTCGGCGGCGCCAACGGCATCGCGATCCTGCTGCCGCTCACGTTCTCCATGCCCCCGACCTCGGCCATCATCATGCTCTCCTGCATCTACTGGGGGGCGTTGTTCGGCGGCGCCATCACGTCGGTGCTGTTCAATATCCCGGGCGAGCCGTGGTCGGTTGCAACCACCTTCGACGGCTATCCGATGGCCCAGCAGGGCCGCGCCGGCGAGGCCCTGACCGCCGCCTTCACGTCGTCGTTCGTGGGCGCCTTGTTCGCCGTCATCATCTTCACCTTTCTCGCCCCGCTGGTGGCCGGCTTCGCGCTCCAGTTCGGGCCGCCGGAATTCTTCTCGGTGTATTTGCTCACCTTCTGCAGCTTCGTCGGACTGGGCAAGGGATCGCCGTTCAAGATCGTCGCCGCCATGATGATCGGCTTCGCGCTCGCCGCGGTGGGGATCGATACCGTGACCGGCCAGCTTCGTCTCACCTTCGGCTCCTCCGAGATGATGCGCGGGTTCGATTTCCTGGTCGCCGTCATCGGCCTGTTCGGCATCGGCGAAATCCTGCAGTCGATGGAGGAAGGACTGGCGTTCAGGGGCAAGAGCGCGAAGATCAATTCGCGCATCGTGCTGGAAACCTGGGCCAAGCTGCCGCGCTACTGGGCGTCGTCGTTTCGCGCCTGCCTGATCGGCTGCGCCATGGGCATCGTGCCCGGCGGCGCTACGCCCGCCTCGTTCATGAGCTACGGCGTGGCCAAGCGGGTGTCGCGCGACGGACACAAGTTCGGCACCGGGCAGCTCGAAGGCGTGGTCGCGCCGGAAACGGCGGCGCACGCGGCGGGAACGAGCGCTTTGCTGCCGATGCTGACCCTGGGCGTGCCCGGAAGCCCGACCGCGGCCGTGCTCCTGGGCGGATTGCTGATCTGGGGACTGCAGCCCGGGCCGCTATTGTTCGTCGAGCAGAAAGACTTCGTCTGGGGGCTCATCGCCAGCATGTACCTGGGCAATCTCGCCGGGCTCATCGTCGTGCTCACCTGCGTGCCCTTCTTCGCCGCCATCCTCAAGGTGCCGTTTTCGGTCATCGCGCCGATCATCATCGTGATCTGCTCCATGGGCGCCTACACCGTCCACAATGCCATGATGGACATCTGGCTGATGCTGCTGTTCGGCGTGGTCGGCTACACGTTCAAGAAGCTCGACTACCCGCTGGCCCCGCTGGTGCTCGCGCTGGTGCTCGGCGATCGCGCCGAGGATTCCTTCCGCCAGTCCATGCTCATGTCGCAGGGCGACGTACGCATCTTCTTCAGCAACGGACTGGTCGGGGGCATCACTGCCCTTGCCCTGGTGCTGCTGCTTTGGCCGCTGCTGGCGCGGCTGCTGCCGCGCGCGCGCCAGTCGCAACCGAGCTGACCGCGACCGCCTGGCCGCAGTTTGGTGTGAACACGTCCGCTCGCCCGCTCCTGGCCCGCGCAACCTTCCTCTACGGTACGCTGATCTTGCCGCGCTTCTTCAGCCGGCTCAGCGTTTCGGGCGAAAGATTCAAGTAGGAAGCGAGCTCCTTCTTGGGCAGGCGCTCGCCGAGCTGGGCGTTCTTGCGCAGGAATCGTTGTACCCGCCCGGGGGCATCCAGCAGATGCAGCGTGATGACGTGCGCCATCACTTCGCTCATCAGCTTCATCACCTGGAATTCGAACGCCGACTTCACCGCCGGGTGCCGCTCCATGAAGGCGACCCATTCCTCCATCGACAGCTTGGCGGCACGCACGCGCGTCACCGCCCGGATCGAGTAGGGGATGGGGGTTTTCAGGCGCCAGGCGGCGTAGCTGGTATCGATGTCGGTTTCGGCGGCGAAGCGCAGGATCATTTCGTGCCCTTCGGCGTTCGAGACCACGCGCTTCAATATGCCGTCGAGTATGAAATATTGCTCCATCGCGCGGTCGCCCTGATGCTCGAGCAGCTCGCTCTTGGGGTAGTCGACGATTTCGAGCTGCGGCTCCAGCTCCTGCCATTGCGCCGCGGTGAGATTCTTGAGCGCAAAGTTTTGCCGCAATTGAATGCGGACGATGCGGGCTTCGGGATGGACTGCGAGCAGGGGCATTTGTGGCGCTCGCGCGCTGTCTACCGCGGTCGAGTATATAGCGAATTGCGGCCTCGCCCGTAGAGCGAATCGGGGCCTTCGCCCGCATAGCGAATCGGGGCTTCGCCCCATGGGGCGCAGAGCCGCAGAGCCGCGGCCTCGGGGGTCCGCGATGCGAATCTTGATCGCGGTCAAGAGCGTCTGCGCATGGAGCCCTCTATCATAGTCGCGCCACAATCACAGCCGCAGCACCGCCCGGCCCGAGTTGGCCCGCATCTGCCGTGAATCGAGGCCCTGCTGACCTTTCACGGCGAATGTCCATTGGAAAGCGCCTGTTCAATCGACGGCGAGAACGCGAGGCATCTCACCATGACCGATCTCAGCACTGCGACCGATGCACAATCCCAGGAAACGACTGACGGCTTTCAACTGGTCATCGATGCGCTCAAGCTGAACGGCATCGATACGATCTTCGCGCTGCCCGGTATCCCCGTCACCGACCTCACCCGCCGTGCGCAGGCCGAGGGCATGCGCCTGATCGCGTTTCGCCACGAGCAGAACGCGGGCCACGCGGCGGCGATCGCCGGCTTCATGACGCAGACACCCGGCATCTGCCTCACGGTCTCCGCCCCCGGATTCCTCAACGGCCTCACGGCGCTCGCCAACGCCACCACCAACTGCTTCCCGATGATCCTCATCAGCGGCTCCAGCGAACGCGAGGTCGTCGATCTGCAGCAGGGCGACTACGAGGAAATGGATCAGCTGGCGATCGCCAAGCCGCTCGCAAAGGCCGCATTCCGCGTGCTGCACGCCGACGACATCGGCGTGGGCATCGCGCGCGCCATTCGCGCGGCGGTTTCCGGCCGTCCGGGCGGCGTCTACCTGGATCTGCCGGCCAAGCTCTTCGCCCAGTCGGTCGACGCGCAAGCTGGCAGAAAATCCCTGATCAAGGTGGTCGACCCGGCGCCGCGGCAGATCCCGGCGCAAGCTGCGGTGCAGCGCGCGCTCGACCTGCTGAAGAGCGCCAAGCGTCCGCTCATCGTGCTGGGCAAGGGCGCGGCCTACGCGCAGGCCGACGCGGACATCCGTGCCCTGGTCGAAAAGACCGGTATCCCGTATCTGCCGATGTCGATGGCCAAGGGCCTGCTGCCCGACACGCACGAGCAGTCGGCGGCGGCCGCGCGTTCCTACGTGCTGCCCGAGGCCGATGTCGTCATGCTGATCGGCGCGCGCCTGAACTGGCTGCTGTCGCACGGCAAGGGCAAGACCTGGGGCGGCAAGGGCTCGAAGGACTGGGGCGGCCAGAAGTTCATCCAGGTCGACATTTCGCCGACCGAGGCCGACAGCAACGTGGCCATCGATGCGCCGGTGGTCGGCGATATCGGGTCGTGCGTGGCCGCGCTCCTCGCCGGCATCGGCGGCAGCTGGGGCAAACCGCCCGCCGAGTGGCTGGGCGCGATCGCCGAGCGCAAGGTGAAGAACATCGCCCGCATGGCCGAGACGCTGGAGAAGAATCCGACGCCGATGAACTTCCATAGCGCCCTCAACGTGGTGCGCGATATCGTGAAAGCGAATCCGGACGCGATCCTGGTCAACGAAGGCGCCAACGCGCTCGACTTCACCCGCAGCATCGTGGACATGTACAAGCCACGCAAGCGCCTGGACGTCGGCACCTGGGGCGTGATGGGCATCGGCATGGGCTTTTCCGTCGCAGCCGCGGTGGTCAGCGGCGAGCCCGTGATCGCCATCGAGGGCGACAGCGCGTTCGGCTTCTCCGGCATGGAAGTGGAGACGATCTGCCGCTACGACCTTCCGGTGTGCATCGTGGTGTTCAACAACAACGGCGTCTACCGCGGCGTGGACGTGAATCCGACCGGCGGAGCGGACCCGGCGCCGACCGCGTTCGTCAAGGGCGCGCGCTATGACAAGCTGATGGAAGCCTTCGGCGGCGTGGGCGTGCACGCCACCACCCCCGCCGAGCTGCGCAAGGCGATGGAGGAGGCGCTGCATTCGCGCAAGCCCACGCTCGTCAATGCCGTGATCGACGAGGCTGCCGGCACCGAGAGCGGGCGCATCACGAGCTTGAATCCGACGAGCGCGAAGAAGAAATAGCCGCGAGGATCGCGAAGGAAGATTGCCGCCACGCGAGAAGGAAATTGCCGCCACGCGGCACTGGAGGAAAGAATGGAAGCATTGAAGGGTGTGCGCATCCTCGACATGACGCACGTGCAGGCCGGGCCCACGTGCTCGCAGCTGCTCGCCTGGATGGGCGCGGACGTGATCAAGTTCGAAAATCCGCAGGGCGACGCCACGCGCGGGCAACTGCGCGATGTGCCGAACGCCGACAGCTTGTACTTCACGATGCTCAACTGCAACAAGCGCTCGATCACCGTCAACATGAAGACGGCCGAGGGCAAGCAGGTCTTCGTCGACCTGCTGCAGAAGTGCGACATCGTCATGGAGAACTTCGGCCCCGGCGTGCTGGACCGCTTCGGCTTTCCCTGGGAAAAGATCCGCGAGATCAACCCGAAGATCGTCATGGGCTCGATCAAGGGCTTCGGCTCCACGGGCCCCTATGCCGAGTTCAAGGCCTACGAGAACGTCGCCCAGGCGATGGGTGGGGCGATGAGCACCACGGGCGTGCCCGAGGGGCCGCCGTTCGTCACCGGGGCTCAGATCGGTGATTCGGGCACGGGCCTGCACCTTGCCATCGGGCTGCTCGCCGCGCTGCGCCAGGCCGAGCGCACGGGCGAGGGCCAGTACGTCGAGGTCGCCATGATGGACGGGGTGATGAACCTGTGCCGGGTGAAATTCCGCGACCATCAGCGTCTCACGCGCGGGCCGCTCAGCGAGTATTCGGTGCCGACCTACCGGGGCATGGGCGAGGTTCCGCGCGCCGGCAACGACTCCGGCGGTGGCCAGCTCGGCAACGCGATCCACTGCAAGCCGCACGGCGCAAACGACTGGCTCTACGTCGTGGTGCAGGAGGCGGTGTGGGCGGCGCTCGGCAAGCGCATCGGCCCGGAGGTCGGGATGCCCGAGATGGCGACCGACCCGCGGCTGGCCACGATCGGCGAGCGGCGCAAGAACCAGGACCTCATGTGGACGCTCATCAACAAGTTCGCCGAGCAATACAGCAAGCGCGAGTTGATGGCGATCTTGAATCCGCTCGACGTGCCCTGTGGCCCGATCATGAGCACCGAGGATCTTGCGAACGACGAGCACGTGCGCGGGCGCGACATGTGGGTCGAGCTCGATCATCCCCAGCGCGGCACGTGGTACAACGTCGGCATGCCGATCAAGCTGTCCGCTTCCCCGGCAAGAATCGAGCGTTCGCCCACGCTGGGTGAGCACACCGACGAGGTCTTGCGAGAAGTGTTGAGCTACGATGAGGCGCGCATGGCGGCTCTGAAGTCCGCCGGTGCGTTCAGCGTTCCGCCGCGGAAGAAGTGAAGGAGCCAAGGATGAAAATAGCGATCATCGGCCAGCAGGACTATGGCAAGGCCGTCCTGGAGGCATTCTTCGCCCGCGGCGACGAGGTCGCCGGCGTGTTCGTTGCGTCCGACAAGGAAGGCGCCCGGCCCGATCCGTTGAAGGTCGCGGCGCAGGAGAAGGGCCTCGAGCTGTTCCAGTTTCCCTCGTATCGCAAGCCCGAGGCGCAGGAGGCGTTGCGCGGCCTGAACGTCGACCTTGGCATCATGGCCTACGTGCTGCTGTTCGCGCCGCAGGAGTTCGTCACCATCCCGCGGCTCGGCACGATCCAGTATCACCCCTCGCTCCTGCCCAGGCACCGCGGCCCGAGCTCGATCAATTGGCCCATCATCCAGGGCGCCACGCGCACGGGGCTCACCATCTTCCGCCCCACCGACGGGCTGGATGAGGGCCCGGTGGTATTACAGAAGTCTTGCGATATCGGCCCCGACGAGACCCTGGGCGACGTCTATTTCAACAAGCTCTTCTCCATGGGCGTGAGCACCATGCTGGAAGCGGCAGATCTCGTCCACGCGGGCAAGCACACCGAGACCGTGCAGGACGAGTCGCAGGCAACCTACGAGGGCTGGTGCCGCGGCGCCGAAGCGCGGATCGACTGGACGAAGCCCGTCGGCCAGGTCTACGACCTCGTCCGCGGCTGCAATCCGGCGCCTGGTGCCTGGACCACGATCGGGGGCAAGAAGCTCTACCTGTACGACGCCCGCAAGATCGTGTTCCGCCGTTTCGCCGACGTGGTCGGAAAGATCGGCGAAATCACCTCGATCGGCGACGAAAGCATCCGGATCACCGCCCAGGGGGGGCAGATCGAAGTACTGCGCCTGCGGCACGAGGACGGCAAGAAAATGGGCGCGGCCGAGTTCGCGCGCTCGGCCGGCGTCACCGCCGGCACCTTCGTCGGGGTCTAGCCGGGGCAAGTCGTCGCGGGAACGGCCTTCCCGCGCAGGCGACGTCAGTGTCCTGAGTCAGAAGTTCGTTGTCACCCCCACGAACGCGGGGGTCCAGGCGGCGTTTCGTTCTGGATTCCCGCGTGCGCGGGAATGACGAATTACAACGAATTAACGATTCACCACACACTGGGCGCATCCACCGTTCTCTGCTTTCCGGGGTCCGCCTGCGCCTGCAGCGACGGGTTCCCCCGGGCTTGGCCCGGCTTTCAATCCGCCGCCAATCCGCCGCCAATCCGCCGCCAATCCGCCGCCAATCCGCCGCCAATCCGCCCCGCCAATCCGCCGCCAAGCCGCCGCTTTGGCGGCCTGCTCCGCGTTACGCCGCCGGCATCGACCGCTTAGGATTGATCCGCGCCGCCGGGATGGGGGATGCGGCGATCTCTCATGGCCCTGCAAGTGCGGATGCGAAGCCTCGAGCAGCGCCATGACGTGCGGTTAGCCGGTGTTGCGCGGGCGCCATAGCACCCCGTGCCAACCCGATTACTACCCAGAAAATCATATGCTTTTCCGGTGAATATCGTAGAATAGTTAATCCATCGGCGTTAACCACTAGAAAAAAAAGACAAAACGCGGGGAAGGGATGAACAGGCTCGGTTTCTGGCGGTCGGATTGGTTCATCGGTGTGCTGGCCACGCTGGTGATCCTCATTCTGTCTCCCCAAGAGCTGTTGCAGAGCCTGGAGCGCAAGGCCTACGACCTCGGCGTGCGCGCCACGGCGCAAACCCCGAGCGACCGCATTGCCGTCATCGCCATCGACGATCAGAGCATCGCCAACATCGGCCGCTGGCCGTGGCCGCGCGACGTGCATGCGCGCATGACCGAGCTGCTGATCGGCGCCAAGGCCAAGGTGATCGGCTACAACGTATTCTTCTTCGAGCCGCAGATCGATCCGGGGCTGGAATACATCAACAAGCTGACCGACGTCTTCGCCTCGTCGTCGTTCCGCAACGCCGCCGATCCGGCCGCGGGCCAGTTCAACCGCCTCCTGGCCGAGGCGGCCGAAGCGCTCAACACCGACGCCAGGCTGCAAGGCAGTTTCAAGCGCGCCGACAACGTCGTGCTGCCGTTCGTGTTCCAGGCGCTGGTCGAGCCCCAGGGCAATCCCGACCGGCCGCTGCCCGAATACATCCTCAAGAGCAGCATCTCGGCTTCCGATCGTGGCGTGGAAGTCGAGCGCCTGCCGATCCCGGCCATCAATCCGCTCTATCCGCTGGAGGGTTTCGCGACGTCCGCGGCGGCGCTCGGGCATCTCAATGCCGACCGCGATGTCGACGGCGCGGTGCGCACCGAGCCGCTGGTGGTGCGTTATTACGACAAGTACTTCCCCGCCATGTCGGTGATGCTGGCGGCGCAAAGCCTCAATCTCACGCCGGCCGACATTCGCCTCAATTTCGGCGAGGAGCTCGTCCTGGGCAAGCTCAAGATTCGGACCGATTCGAATCTGCGCATGTACACCTACTTCTATTCGGACCAGGACGGCGGGCGCCCGCCGTTCGCAATCGACTCGTTCTTCGACGTCTACACCGGCAAGATCCCGCCCGAGAAGTATCGCGACAAGATCGTGCTGATCGGTCCCACCGCCACCGGGCTCGGCCAGGCGCAGGTGACGCCCGTGTCCGCAGCGACCTCGCCGGTCGAGACCATGGCGCACACGGTATCGAGCATTCTGCGCGAGCACTACTTCGTCGCGCCGAGCTGGGGCATCTGGGTACAGTTGCTGCTGATCGTCCTGGTCGCTGCCTACCTGATCGCCGTCCTGCCGCGGTTGAAGGCGGGCACGGCCGCGGTCGTGTCGCTCGTGATCCTGGTCGCACTGATCGTGGGGCACTTCGCCTTGATGATCGGCGAGCAGACGTGGATCCAGTTCATGACGGCCGCGGTGCTGCTGGTGGTGGGCCATGCGCTGCTCACGACCAAGCGCTTCCTGCTCACGGAGAAGGGCAAGGAGAAATCCGAGGCCGAGTCGGCGCATTCCAATCGGATGCTGGGCCTCGCCCTGCAAGGTCAGGGGCAGCTGGACACGGCGTTCGACATGTTCCGCAAGCTCCCGTTCGACGATTCGGTCATGGACCTGCTGTACAACCTGGGACTCGACTTCGAGCGCAAGCGCCAGTTCAACAAGACCGAGTCGGTGTTCCGCTACATGGCGGATTACAACCCGAAGTTCCGCGACCTGGAGCAGCGCCTGGGGCGGGCCAAGGCGATGAGCGAGACCGTCATGCTCGGCGGCACGGGCTCGCATCCCGGCGGCACCATGCTGCTCGGGGCCGGCACCGAGAAGCCGATGCTGGGCCGCTACCAGGTGGAGCGCGAGCTCGGCAAGGGCGCCATGGGCGTCGTCTACGGCGGCCGCGACCCCAAGATCAACCGGGTGGTCGCGATCAAGACCATGGCGCTGGCGCAGGAGTTCGACGCCGATGAGATCGAGGACGTGAAGGCGCGCTTTTTCCGCGAGGCCGAGACCGCGGGTCGGCTCAATCACCCCCATATCGTCACCATCTTCGATGCCGGCGAGGAGCACGACCTCGCCTACATCGCGATGGAATTCCTCAAGGGCAGGGACCTGGTGCCGTACACCAAGCCGGACAACCTGCTGCCGATCGCCAAGACCATGAGCATCATGGCGCGGGTGGCCGAGGCGCTGAGCTACGCGCATTCGCAGAACGTGGTCCACCGCGACATCAAGCCGGCCAACATCATGTACGAGCCGGAAAGCGACTCGGTGAAGGTCACCGACTTCGGCATCGCGCGCATCACCGACTCCTCGCGCACCAAGACGGGCATGGTGCTCGGCACGCCCTCGTACATGTCGCCCGAGCAGCTCGCGGGCAAGAAGATCGGCGGACAGTCGGACCTGTTCTCGCTCGGCGCGGCCATGTTCCAGATGATCTGCGGCAAGCTTCCGTTCCAGGGCGATTCCATGGCGCAACTGATGTTCAAGATTGCCAACGAGCCGCATCCCGACATCGTCGCGATCCGCCCCGACGTGCCCGATTGCCTGGCCGCCATCATCAATCGGGCGCTGGCCAAGAATCCGGAAGAGCGCTTCCAGACCGGCGAGGAGATGGCGAGGGCCATCCGCGCCTGCGTCGCGAGCCTCACCGCGGACACGATAGATATCGGGTTGTAGCGCAAGCGCATGGCCATATTGTCCGCGGCTCTGGAGTTCGCCTCGGCCACCGATCCGGGGCGAGTGCGATCGCACAACGAGGATTCGATCGGCACCGAACCGGCGATCGGCCTGGCCGTGCTTGCCGATGGCATGGGCGGTTACAACGCGGGCGAGGTGGCCAGCGGGATCGCCGTGGCCGTCGTATCGTCCGAGACCAAGCGCGCGCTCGATGGCAGCGCGCTGCACTCGGTCGATCCCGGCAGCGGCCAGACCGAAGCGGAGCGCATTGCCCGTGAACATAGCGCGAAGGCCAATACCTCGATCTTCGAGGCGGCCCGCAGCCAGCCGCAGTACTCGGGCATGGGCACCACCCTGGTGGTGGCGTTGTTCTTCGACAACCGTGTCTGCGTGGCCCACGTGGGCGATTCGCGCCTGTACCGCCTGCGGGAGGAAACGTTCGAGCAGGTCACACGCGACCATTCCTTGTTGCAGGAACAGATCGACAGCGGCATGATTACCCGCGAGGCGGCCAAGCTGTCTCAGAACAAGAACCTGGTGACGCGCGCACTGGGCATCGACGCCGAGGTCGATACCGAGGTTCATGTTTACGAGACCAAGCCGGGCGATACCTACCTGCTGTGCTCGGACGGGCTCAGCGACATGGTCGGGGACGACGACATGCAGCTCACGCTGACCAGCCTGCAGGCCAATCTGCAATTGGCGGCGGAACAGCTCGTTCAGCAAGCGAACGACAATGGCGGTCGGGATAACATTTCGGTGATACTGGTCAGGGTCAAGGACGACTATGCTGCGCCCAAGGGCTGGATTGCGCGGCTCTTATCGTGGTTCAAATAAGCACGGGGTACTGCCATGGCGAAGCTGATTCTCAGTCTGGACGGGACGGTGATGAAGGAAGTCCCCCTCGACAAGGAGCGCCTGACCATCGGGCGCCGTTCGAGCAATGACCTCCAGATCGACAATCTGGCCGTAAGTGGCGAGCACGCCCTGATCGTCACCATCCTCAACGATTCGTTTCTCGAGGATCTCGGCAGCACCAACGGCACGCTCGTCAACGGCGTGCCGATCAAGAAGCACATCCTGCAGCACAACGACGTGGTCGAGATCGGCAAGTACAAGCTGAAGTACATCGCGGAGCACATGGCAACCGGCATCCAGCCTGGCGTCGCGGCCGAATTCGAGAAGACCATGGTCATACGCCCCGGGATGGCGGCGCGCGCCGCGCAGACCGGCGCGGGCCCGGCCTTCGGTGCAAGCCCCGCCGCCACGGCAACTTCTACCCAACCGGCGCCGATGGGTCAGGCCCCGAGCCTGATTACCGGCCAGCAGCCCGGGCCCGCTGCCCCGCCCCCATCGCCGCCGCCAGCCGCAGTGAGGCCCACGACGCAGCCCTTCGCGACTGCGACGCAGTCGCATGCGGCGCCCGCGCCCACCCAGACCAACCTGCAGCCGCAGGCCCCGGCGCAGGCGGGTCAATTGGTGGGCGCGATCCAGATCCTGACCGGGCCGAGCGCCGGCAAGGAGCTCGAGCTGGTCAAGAACCTCACCACCCTCGGCAAGCCCAGCGTCCAGGTGGCCGTCATCACCCGGCGCCCGCAAGGCTACTACATCACTCACGTCGAGGGCGCCAACTTTCCGATCGTGAACGGCAGGACGCTCGACGCGCAGGCGCACCCGCTGCGCGATCACGACGTCGTCGAATTGGCCGGTGTGAAGATGGAGTTCTTTCACAAGGGCGGCTGAGCGCCACTCGACTGCGCTTTCGCCGCTTTCCGGTTGCCCGCGCCAGCCCGAATATTTCACCAGGCCGGCCCGAATCGTAACCAATGCTTTGAGTAGTGACGTGTTTGAGCCAGTAGCTACGAACGATTTGAACGTCGACCTGCACGGTCGCTGGCGGCCATTTTGTGCATATCGGTCTTGCCAATAGTCTGGCTATTGGCTGCGACGGCCGAGCCCAAACTGGCTCGCAATCCGACTCGCCGTTCGCCGGCGCCAACGTATACGTTCGCGAATTCCCGGCGACCTCCCGCACCCCGATGAAATGTCCGGGCTAGGCGCTCGTCGCGCGAAACCGATGCTCACTGCCCTGCTGCGCAAATTCTTTGGGTTTGGTACGCGCGCCAGCCGGCTTCATGCCGAGGCCATGCAGCGCGCGTGGTCGGCGTACGGTGCGGGCAACCCTGCCGAAGCGCATGCTGCCGCCCAGCAGGCCGCTCGTGCGTGGCCGGAATCGTCGTTGGCGCACTACGCGCTCGGTCTCGTCGCCTGCGCGCTCGGCAATTGCGATGCGGCCGCAGCCGCGCTCGAGCGCGCAGTCGAGATGGACGCCGGCAATGCGCTTTACGTAGCGGCGCTCGCGAACGCACGCCTGCTCCAAGAACGGGAAGACGACGCTTACGCGCTCTATCGCCGAGCCTTTCCGGATATTGCTCGCCGGATCGACGCATTGCCGGAACGGGATTCCCCGTGGAAAAAAGCCCACCCTGACTGGTTACGCCATTTGCGTCAGCTCTCTCTACCGCCCGTGCAAGATGGCAGGGAGCCGCACTTGTCCACCGCGACACCGGCTTACCTGCTCAACTGGGGTCTTCTGCTCATCCGGTTCCGCCGGGTGCGCGCCGGTCTGGATCTGATCGAGCAGGCGCTGCGTGCCGACGCGGGATACGGGTATGGGCACGCGGTGCTCGCCCTGGTGTACACGCTCGACCGCGCCTGGCCCCAGGCCTTGGCTGCAGGACGGGCGGCGCGCGCGCTGGGGGCGGATACGATTCCCGGGGCGACGGATCTCTGCATCGTGTCGGCCCAGCTCGGCATGGGCAAACCCTCGCACGAGCTCGATCTGCTGTTCGACTGGCGGCCGCTTCACAACTTGGATGACGACAGTTATCTCGACCGCTTACCGGCAATCGAGGGCTTGCCGCTTGTCGCCTTGCCCTCGGACGCTCTCCTTCATTTTGTCGCCTGCGACGCCGGATATTTGGAGCGGCATGCCGTTGCGCTGGTGCATTCGATACGAGCGCAGCGCGGCGACGCTGCGATCCACCTGCATCTTTTCGAGCCCACAGCCCAAACGTGGGCAACTGTCGACAAACTGCGTGCGGCGGTGATTGCGCTCCCGCTGAGCGTTACGTGGGAGACGGTGGCGTTCGACGACTATTCGGGCAAGTCCCTGTACTGTGCGTGCGCGCGGTTCGTGCGTCTTTATCAGATCGTGCGGGAAACGGAAAACCGCGTCGTCATGCTCGACGCCGACAGCCTCGTACGCGCCGATCTGGGGTCCGCGCTCGCTGGCGCGGGGGATATCGGGCTGGTGCGGGCGGAGCACGAACCGCCATGGCACTGTTACCTAGGGGGCTTCTGCGCGTTCCGCAGGTCCGCGGCGAGCGTGCGCTTCCTGCGCGAGCTGGGCGCGCTCCTCGCATTCAATCTCCCGGGCGGACGGGCACGGCGCTATCTCGACCAGCTCGCGCTCTACGTGTGTGCACGGCGCGCCGAGTCGCAAGGCATGTGCATCGATCACCTACCCATCGGCAAGTTCTGCGACACGCTTTTCACCGAAGACGCACTGGTATGGTCGGTGACCCAGAACAAGGATGCCGACAGCCCATTTGCGCGGTATAAGCAAGAAGTGCTGGCGCACGCTCCAGCGTCCGGAGCCCCTAGAGCGGACGGAAACGCCTGGTGCCGTCAGGGAGGCGGCCAGCGTTGCGCACATTCCGGGACCTGAATCGGCGTCGCCTGCGCCGGCGGCGATGCCGCAGCCGACCGTTCGACCCGGTTTTCGGTGCGTAGCCACCCACACGCCTTCGATCCTACGCAAGCCCCTCGTTTATCCCTCTATTCCGCCGATGCGCACGCCGAACCTCCGCTATGCTCGCATCCGCGCCTGACCGCGCATCCGCGCCGATGAGCCTGATCGTTCCCAACCCGCAAACACCCCAACGAACGGGGGCCGCTTGAAGAAGCACGCCGTGCGCATCGGCTTCGGCATCCTGGTCGTGCTGGCGTTCCTCGCCCACGCGGCCGGCTGGATCCGGCTGCCGCTAGTGGAGCACCTGGAAGCGCTCACTTACGATGCGCGGCTCAATCTCACGATGCCGAAGACCCTGGATGAGCGCATCGTCATCATCGACATCGACGAAGACAGTCTGCGTCCGCGCGAGGAGGGCGGCGAGGGGCGCTGGCCGTGGCCGCGTAACCGGCTCGCGCTCATGATGGACAATCTGTTCGACAAGTACGGGGCCGCGATCGTCGGGTTCGACGTGGTGTTCGCGGAGCGCGACCAGAGCTCGGGGCTCGGCGTATTGCGCGATCTGGCGAAATCGCAGCTGAAGGACAACGCCTCGTTCCAGTCCGCGCTGTCGCGGATGGAGCCGCAGCTCGACTACGACCGCTTGTTCGCCGAGCGCATGCGCCAGCGCCCCGTAGTGCTCGGTTACTATTTCTCCTCCGAGCGCCGGGCTGCCGTGAGCGGCATGCTGCCCGCGCCGGTGCTTCCACCCGGCACGTTCGCCGGCAAGAACATTCCTTTCTATACCGCCCAGGGCTATGGCGGCAATCTACCGAAGCTGCTCGAGGCAGCGGCCGGCGCCGGCCACTTCAATCCGTACACCGATCCCGACGGGGTGTCGCGCCGCGTGCCCATGCTGGTGGAATACAAGGGCGCCTACTACGAGCCGCTGTCGCTCGCGATGGTGCGCGTGCTGCTGGGGATGTCGGCAGCCGCCAAGAGCGGGGCGACGACGATCAGCCTGCCCAAGGTTGTGCCGGGATACCCCGCCGAGGGCATCTGGTCGCGCGGCTACCAGGGGCTGGAATGGCTGCAGGTGGGTCCGCTGCACATCCCCGTGGACGACCGCGTCACCGCGCTGGTGCCGTACCGGGGCAAACAAGGCAGCTTCAAGTACTTGCCCGCCGCGGACGTTATCCAGGGCAAGGCGGACCCAGCTGACCTCAAGGGGAAGATCGTGCTCGTCGGGACCACGGCGCCAGGACTGTTCGACCTGCGATCGACGCCGGTCGCTTCGGTCTTTCCCGGGGTGGAGATCCACGCCAACCTGATCGCCGGCATGCTCGACCAGAGCATCAAGCAAAAGCCCCCCTACGTGCTGGGCGCCGAGATCGTGCTGCTGCTGCTCACCGGAGTCGCCATGACCCTCGCACTGCCGCTGCTCACGCCGGACCGGCAGGCTCTCGCCACGGTGGGCGCGCTGGCGGCGGTGGTGGCGGTCAACATCGCGATCTTTCACTACGAAAACCTGGTGCTGCCGCTGGCATCGGGGGTGGTGATGATTGCGGTGCTGTTCATCTTCAGCATGGCGTACGGCTTTTTTGTCGAGGCCCGCGGCAAGCGCCAGATCACGAGTCTGTTCGGGCAATACGTCCCGCCGGAGCTGGTGGACGAGATGGCGAAGAACCCGGCGAGCTTCTCGATGGAGCCCGAGAGCCGCGAGATGACCGTGCTGTTCTCCGACGTGCGCGGCTTCACGACGATTTCCGAGGGGTTGGAGCCGAAGGAACTTTCCAGCCTGATGAACGAATTCCTCACGCCCTTGACGGAAGTCATCTACAGTCAGCGCGGAACCATAGACAAGTACATGGGAGACGCCATCATGGCGTTCTGGGGTGCGCCGCTGCCGGCGCAGGACCATTCCAGGCAAGGCATCAAGGCGGCGCTGGAGATGCACCGCAAGCTGGCCGCGCTGCAACCCGAGTTCAGGAGCCGCAATTGGCCCCAGATCCAGATTGGCGTAGGCCTGAACACCGGGCGCATGAGCGTGGGCAACATGGGCTCGAGCGTCCGGCTCGCCTATACGGTCATGGGCGATGCCGTCAATCTCGCCTCCCGGCTCGAGAGCCTCACGAAGGAATACGGCGTTGCCATCATCGTCGGCGAATCGACCCGGAGCCTCACCGCCCAGGATTTCGTATACCGCGAGCTCGACCGCGTGCGGGTCAAGGGCAAGCTGGAACCCGTGGCCATTTACGAGCCGATCGGCGCGGCGGGCGAGGTGGACAAGCGCACCCTCGACGAGCTCAGGCTCTTCTCGCAGGCACTGAAGCTTTACCGCGCCCAGGATTGGGATATGGCGGAGCTGCAGTTGATCAACCTGCTGAAAATCTCACCCGAGAGCAGGCTCTACCAGCTCTACGTGGAACGCATCGGCGCGTTCCGTACCAGTCCGCCAGGCAGGGGCTGGGACGGCGCTTTCACTTTCGAGCACAAATAGACCATGAAGCTGAGAATCCTCGGCTGCAGCGGCGGCATCGGCGGCTGCCTGCGCACCACCTCGATGCTGATCGACGACGACATCCTGATCGACGCAGGCACCGGGGCAGGGGAGCTCTCGATCGCCCAGCTGAGCGCGATAGACCACGTCTTCGTGACCCATTCGCACATGGATCACATCGCCTCCATTCCGTTCATCGCCGATACGGTCGGCGGCATGCGCGCCGCACCCCTTACGGTGCATGCCATCGAGGCAACTCTGGACATCATCCGCACCCACGTTTTCAACTGGAAGATCTGGCCCGATTTCACCCAGATCCCGAGCCGGGAGAACCCCTATCTGCGACTGCAGCCGGTTCGAATCGGCACCGCAGTCGAGCTGGGAGGGCGCTCGATCACTCCGGTGCCGGCGAACCACGTCGTGCCTGCGGTGGGCTATCATGTGGACAGCGGGCGCGCAAGCCTCGTCTTCACCGGCGATACCACCAGCAACGACGAACTGTGGAAAGTCGTGAACCGGATCGAGAACCTGCGCTACCTGATCATAGAAACGGCGTTCTGCAACAGGGAGCGGGATTTGGCCGTCGCGTCCAAGCATCTGTGCCCCAGCATGCTGGCCGAGGAGCTGGCGAAGCTCAGGCGCAAGGCCGACGTCTATATCACGCACCTCAAGCCGGGCGAGCCCGACATCATCATGCGCGAGATCGAAGAATGCGCGGCCGAATATGCCCCGCGCATGTTGCGCAACGACCAAGTATTCGAGCTATGACTTACAGCCACAGCAACCCGCAGCCCTTCCTGCAAAGGGTGAAACCATGAGCAGCGTACTCGAAAGCAAGCCGGCCGCGGAAGACAGCGTGCTCGCCGAGAAGCTGACGTTCTCGCGCAACCTGCAGGCGGTGACCAACAAGATCCATGCGACCAACAACATCGACGAGATCATGTTGGAGCTGTCGCAGGATATCTGCTCGTTGTTCAACGCCGATCGCCTGACGCTCTATGCCGTGTCCGAGGACAAGGTGTCCATCATCTCCAAGGTGAAGATGGGCCTGAACCAGTTCAAAGACCTGAAGCTGCCGATCAGCGAGCAGAGCATCGCCGGCTACTGCGCCACGCACAAGCGGGTGATCAACATCCGCGACGTGTACGACGACACCGAGCTCAAGTCCTACAGCCCGCAGCTCAACTTCCTGAAGGAGGTCGACAAGCGCACGGGCTATCGCACCAAGCAGATGCTGGTGGCGCCGGTGATCGACGGGCCCAGCAAGGACCTGATGGGCGTCATCCAGATCATCAACAGCAAGGGCGGGCAGCCGTTCTCGACCATGGTCGAGGAGGGCGTGACGCATCTGGCGGAGACGCTCGCCATCGCCTTCCGCCAGCGCAGCAAGGCGGCGCAGCCCGCCATCGTGCGCGGGAAGTACGATGCGCTGGTGACCAACGCAGTGATCTCGGCCGAGGAGCTGGAGCTCGCGACGCGCTCGGCGCGCCGCAAGAATCTCGAGGTCGAGACCGTCCTGCTGGACGAGTTCCAGGTCAAGTCGAATGCCATGGGCGAGGCCCTCGCGGCCTTCTTTGGCGTGCCCCACGAGCCCTACCGTGCGGACCGGATCAAGCCGCTCGACCTGCTGCGCAACCTCAAGCGCGATTTCTGCGAATCCAGCGGCTGGGTGCCGGTCGACGACGGCAAGGATGGCCTCCTGGTTGTCACCACCGACCCCGAGAAGATCAGGAGCTCGCGGGTGGTGAACAATGTCTTTCCGAAGGCGAAGCTCGTCTTCAAGGTCTGCTCGCAGCGCGAGTTCGGCCTGACGCTGGACCAGATGTTCGGCGCCGAGACCGACCTGGGCGGGACGATCGACGACATGCTCGGCGACATGGACGAGATCGAGCTGGAGGAGGCCGGCGCCGGCGACGATGCGGTCAGCGCCGCCAACGACAACGAGCTGGTGAAGCTCGTCAACAAGGTCATCGTGGATGCGTACAGCCAGGGGGCGTCCGACATCCACATCGAGCCCTATCCCGGCAAGCAGAAGACCGAAATCCGCTTCCGCAAGGATGGCTCCTTGCAGCCCTACATCTCGGTTCCGTCCAGCTATCGCAGTGCGATCGCGGCGCGGTTGAAGATCATGTGCGACCTGGACATTTCGGAGAAGCGCAAGCCCCAGGACGGCAAGATCAAATTCAAGAAGTTCGGCCCGCTCGACATCGAGCTGCGCGTGGCGACCATTCCCACCCAGGGGGGTATGGAAGACATCGTCATGCGGATACTGGCCGCGGGCGAGCCGATTCCGCTCGACAAGCTGGGGCTGTCGGCTCGCAATCTCGAACGCATGAAGTCCGCGATCGAGAAACCCTACGGACTTTTCTTCGTCTGCGGTCCCACCGGTTCGGGCAAGACCACTTCGCTGCACTCCGTGCTCGGTTATCTCAACACGCCCGACACCAAGATCTGGACCGCCGAGGACCCGGTGGAAATCACCCAGCGGGGCCTGCGCCAGGTGCAGATGAATCCGAAGGCCGGGCTTTCGTTCGGGGTCGCGATGAAGGCGTTCCTGCGCGCCGACCCGGACATCATCATGGTGGGGGAGATGCGCGACAAGGAGACCACCGCCACTGGCATCGAAGCTTCGCTCACCGGACATCTGGTGTTCGCGACCCTGCACACCAACAGCGCGCCCGAGTCGGTCGTCCGCCTGCTCGACATGGGCATGGACCCGTTCAATTTCGCCGACGCCCTGCTCGGTGTGCTCGCGCAGCGCCTGGCCAAGCGCCTGTGCGGCAAGTGCAAGCGCCCGCATGCGGCCACCCAGCCGGAAATCGATGCGCTGCTGGACGAATACGCGCAAGAGCTCGCCCATACGACGAGCTGGAAGCAGGATTCGGAGGGACAACGCGCCGCGCTCGCCAAGGAGTGGGTGCAGGGCTTCGGCAACGACAAGAGCGAGATCGTGCTTTACGAGGCGCTGGGCTGCGAAGTGTGCGGCGGCACCGGCTACAAGGGGCGGGTCGGATTGCACGAGCTGCTGCTGGGCTCGGACGCGGTCAAGAAGCATATCCAGGAGCACGCGCGCGTGGCGGAAATCGTCGCCACGGCCCTGGAAGACGGCATGCGTACGCTCAAGCAGGACGGCATCGAGAAGGTCCTGCAGGGCATCACCGACATCAAGCAGGTTCGCGCGGTATGCATCAAGTAGCCGTTTCGGCCGCCATGGATTCGTCCGACGCGGAAGGCCTGTTCAAGCGCCTCGAGGAGCTGAACGGCATCGGCGTGTCCCTCTCCAAGGAGAAGGACATCACCCGGCTGCTGGAAAAAATCCTGATCGCGGCCAAGACGATCACGAACGCCGACGGCGGCACCCTCTATCGCATCAACGACGAGGGCAACTGCCAGTTCGAGATCATGCGCACGGACTCGCTCAACATCGCCATGGGCGGGACCACGGGCGTGCCGATCCCGTTCTATCCGATCCACTTGATCGGACGCGACGGCCTGGCGAACAACTCGATGGTGGTGGCGTACTCGGTGCTGCACGACAGCACCGTCAACATCCCGGATGCGTACGCTGCGGAAGGGTTCGATTTCTCCGGCACCAAGAACTTCGACAAGAAGACCGGCTACCGCTCGAAGTCGTTCCTCACGGTGCCGATGAAGAACCACGAGAACGAGATCATCGGCGTGCTGCAGCTTATCAACGCCCAGGATCGCGCGAGCGGAGAGATCATCGCGTTCTCGGCCGCCGACCAGAGCCTGGCCGAGTCGCTCGCCTCGCAGGCGGCGATCGCGCTCACCAACCGGTTGCTGATCAACCAGCTGGAAGATCTGTTCGAGGCGTTCATCAACCTCATCAACACCGCGATCGACGACAAGTCGCCCTACACCGGCGGGCACTGCCAGCGCGTTCCGGTGCTCACCATGATGCTCGCCGAGGCGGCCATCCGCACCCGCACGGGGCCATTGCGCGACTTCTCGCTCGACGAGCACGCCCTCTACGAACTGAAGCTCGCAGGCCTTCTGCACGATTGCGGCAAGGTGACCACGCCGGTGCACATCGTCGACAAGGCAACCAAGCTGCAGACGATCTTCGACCGCATCGATTTGATCGACACGCGCTTCGAGGCGGTCAAGCGCGAGGCCGAGATCGAGATGCTGAAGGCGAAACTCAAGCTGCTCGGCGGGAATGCGCGGGCCGACACCCCCGGTCTGGATGCGGAGCTCGGACAGCGTATCGCCGCGCTCGACGACGATCGCAACTTCCTGCGCCGCGTCAACATCGGCGGCGAGTCGATGAGCCTCGAAGAGGTCGAGCGCGTGCAACGCATCGCGCGCATCGAGTGGACCAACGAGGAAGGGGAACGAGCGCCGTTGCTGAGCGCCGACGAGGTGTACAACCTGTCGATCACGCGCGGCACGCTCACGCGCGAGGACCGGCAGATCATCAACAACCACGTCGCGATGACCTTCAAGATGCTATCGGCGCTGCCGTGGCCCAAGCACCTGCGCGGCGTGCCCGAGATCGCGGCGAGCCACCATGAGCGCCTCGACGGGAAAGGTTACTTCAGGGGCCTGACCGAGGAGCAAATGCC